>JAMPGV010000055.1 GCA_023663735.1 Muribaculum sp.
CGTGAATATGAAGAAACAGACCATCACGGTACCTGTAAAAGTACTGAACTAATTCCGGCAAACAAGACTTATCAGCAGTGATTTTCAAAAGGGCGCATCGTTTACGGTGCGCCCTTTTTGTGAAACTGCCACGGCGTTTTTGGTCAAGTTTCCGTCAATATTTTCAGGCGCTTTTTCCTGCTATAATCAGGATAGGCACTATAGATCATACGAAAATGCAATCAAGGCATCGCTAAAATGCCTCTCGCCGGCATCGGTGCAAGCGGACGCATAAATGGGAAATCAGACGGAGGAGCAGACAAAATGGAAGAAATGGAGTTAGAACACCGTGCGCTGTTAAATGTGAAAGAGATGTGCGCCTATCTCGGCGTAGGACAGACCAAATGCCGGGAACTGCTCGCAGATCCCGCCAACGGTTTCACCGTGCGGATCGGCAGACGGCTTTATGCACACCGCAAAAATCTGGATCATTGGCTGGACAGACAGATTTATCGGAACGGTCAAAACAGGGGCGGCGCACCGCAATGAAAGGACATTGGAAGACAAATGGGAAAGTCATTGACAGGAAAAGAACTGGGGCAAGGTATTACACAGCGCAAGGACGGCCGTTATCAGGCAAGATTTACCAACCGCTTCGGAAAGCGGCGGACGATTTACGCCAAGACCCTGCAGGAGATCCGCCGCAGACTCCGCGAAGAGCAATACGAGGACGAAAAGAAAATGAATCCCGCATCCGGCGACATCACGTTGGACGAATGGTTTGAAATCTGGATGGATACCTGCAAAAAGAACTGCCGCAACACCACCAAAACGAATTATACCCACGCCTACAACCGCATCCGCGAAAGCCTTGGCTGGCGGAAGCTGTCCGGCATTCATCTGATCACCATGCAGCAAGCCTTTAACGAGCTGAAATCGGATGTATCCCGGAAAGACACCAGACGGGTGCTGGTCGATATGTACAACAAAGCCATGGATGCGGATCTGGTAACGAAGAACATCCCCCGGCAGATCAATACGGTGGTAACCGGAACACCGGCCGGAACGCCAGCCGGGATGCCGACCGGAATATCGGCCGGGAATGCTGACCGGGAATGCCGGCCGAAGGAACCGCGGGTGCTGACCCCTAAAGAAACGACGCTCTTTCTTGAGGCGGCACAACATTACAGATACGCGAATGTTTTCCGGCTGGCTCTGGAAACCGGGATGCGCATCGGGGAGCTTCTGGGGCTTCAATGGGCCGACATAGACTGGGACAATCGGACGATCCGGGTCAACCGCACCTTGGTCTATGTGAAATGCCGGGATGAAAAAAGCGCAAACTACGGCAGGAAGATCAACGAATTCCACGCCCCCAAGACAGAGCGGGGAAAACGCAGGATCCCGATGACCGCGGAAGCCTGCCGGATTCTGCAAGATCAGAAAGCCTATAAGGCACGGATTCAGGAGCGCGGGCGCAGAGCGCCGGAAGGCTTCGAGGATCTGGTGTTCGTCACCACCAGAAACACCCCCGTCAGCCAGACGGACGCAGATCTGGTCATGCAGCTGATTTCCAGACGGATTGCGGAACGGCACGAGGGCTTCCGTCCACTGACGCCCCATACGCTTAGGCACACTTTTGCCACCAGATGCATCGAACGCGGTATGAATCCCAAGACCGTGCAGGTGCTTCTGGGACATTCCAGCATCAACATCACCATGAATTTATACTGCCATGTGACAGAGGACACGCTTCTGGCCGAAATGAAAAAATTTGAGGAGCGGTCCTGACACCAATTTTGACACCACCATTTTATCAAAAGACGCTAAAATGCGGTACAATACGACACTTTGAAAAATCTCCCAAATGCACAAAAGCTTGTAAACACGCTGTTTCCGCGGATTTTTCAAACGGACGGACAGATGTTTAATATTAGCATCAAAAAGTCAATTTGCAATTTTTTTGTGCATTCTTAATAATTTTTCTGCGAATTAGCTAAAATATTTCGGGTGTTTTGGTCAAGATTCACAAGGCGCTTTCTCCGCTGCCGCTTATGATACAGGCTTTTCCTGTAAACATTTTCTATTTTGGGAATTTGGTGGCAATATGCCCGATTTTTTCCATAAAAACAGTAAAACTTCTGGGACGTCTTAACCGAAATCCCCAAATAATTGACAGATTCCGCAATTTCGTCTATAATTAGCTGACATTCCTTATGGAATGATTTCTTGAATCCAAAGAATCGAGGTAATCCTTATGAAATCCATCGGTGTCCTGACCGACAGCCACAGCGGCGTCACCCGGGCGGAAGCCGCACGGCTCGGCATCCGGGTGCTTCCCATGCCGTTTTATATTGAAGAAGAATGTTTTTACGAAGACGTCTCCCTGTCGCGTTCCGAGTTCTACGAACGCCTCCGGGGCGGCGCAAACGTCACCACCTCCCAGCCCTCTCCGGCGGATGTGATGAAATTCTGGGACGAGGCGCTGCAGGAATTTGAAACCATCCTGTATCTTCCCATCAGCAGCGGACTTTCCGGTTCCTGCGCCACCGCTGCCGCTCTGGCGCAGGAGGAACCCTATGCGCAGAAGGTGTTTGTGGTAGACAACGGCAGAGTTTCCGCTCCCCAGCACCGCGCGGTGCTGGATGCGCTGGAGATGGTCTCGGAGGGCTTCTCCGCCGCCGAGATCAAAGACGCACTGGAACAGGCACGAGCCGATATGGTCATCTATGTGGGCGTAGAAACACTGGAAAACCTAAAACGCGGAGGCCGCATCAGTCCCGCCACGGCTTCCCTCGGCACCCTGCTCAACATTAAACCGGTGTTGAAATTCGACGTAGGTACGCTGGATACGTTCAAAAAATGCCGCGGCTTCTCCAAAGCAAGGCAGACTATGATCGAGGCGATGCGCCATGATCTGGAAACGGTGTTTAAAGAAGCGTGCGACACGGGCGAAGTCTTCCTGCTCGCCGCGTCCAGCGCAGACGAAGAGACCACTGCTTCCTGGGTCGCAGAGATCCGGGAGGCTTTCCCGGGCATGGAACTTTTGTGCGACGAACTCTCTCTGGGCGTCTCCTGCCATATCGGCGCGGGAGGCCTTGGCATCGCCTGTTCCTGCCGCCCGAAGCGTCCGGCGCGCACTGGAGGAACCGTCTAAAAATGACTTTTTGGAAGCGGGCTTATAAAACTTTATTTCTGTTGTTCATGATGAATGCCGTGCTGATCGTCACCCGTCTGAACGAAACCTTCTCGGCAAATGTTCTGCCGGGAAGGGAACTGATTTATTTCGGGCTGCGGATCACTGTCTGCGCGGCGTTTGTCGTCCTTCTGGCGGCGCTGGAGATTCTGCCCTGTTATGAAAAGGGCTTGAACTTTAGGCTGCTGCTTCTGGCGGGCGGGTATGAGCTGATCGTCATCTCCTTTTATGCGCTGGCGGCAGAACTTGTCGTCTGCACGGTATTATTCCGGCAGCTAGGCCCTTCCCCTTTGTTTTGGATCAATCTGGCTGTGGCCTACGGGCTGCTGCTCTTTCATTATCTCAACGGCTTCTGGCGCACTGCCTTTTGTTCCTCGCAGCTGGGGCTGGGGCGCAGGGTGTTGATGTTCTTTTTGTGGTGGGTTTTCCCGATAAACGCTCTTTTGTTCTATCGGTGGTGCAGGATCGTCCGCAGGGAATTGATCACCGCCCGGAATCGGTATCTTCTGGATGCGGCCCGCGTGGAAAATGCAGTCTGCCGCACCCGTTATCCCGTGATTATGGTCCACGGCATTTTCTTCCGGGACTGGCAGTATCTGAACTACTGGGGGCGGATTCCCAGATTTCTGAAACAGAACGGCGCGCTGGTCTTCTACGGCAGACAGCAGTCCTCGCTGGCGGTGGCGGACAGCGCCGCAGAGCTGAAATCCGAAATCGAGCGCGTACTGGCGCAGACAGGAGCCGAGAAGGTCAACATTGTAGCCCATTCCAAGGGCGGTCTGGACTCCCGGTATGCCATCAGCAAGCTGGGCATGGCGGAGCAGGTAGCCTCCCTCACCACCGTCAACACGCCGCACCGGGGCTGCCGGTTTGCGGATGTTCTGCTGGATGGTCTGCCCAAGTGGCTGATTCATTTTGTGGAGCGTCGGTACAATGCGCTGTTTTATATGCTGGGGGATGAGCGGCCGGACTTTCTTGCGGGAGTAAGAGATCTGACCGCATCCGCCTGCGCTGTGTTTAACGAGACGGTGCCGGACGCGCCCTGCGTGTATTACCAGAGCGTTATGTCCAAGATGCACAATCACAGAAGCGCCTTTTTCCCGCTGAACCTCAGCTATCTGCTGGCCAAGAAATACGAGGGCGACAACGACGGGCTGGTCAGTGTCTCCTCCGCAGTCTGGGGCAACGATCTGGGACTTTTGTCCGCGGGCAGAAAAGGGATCTCCCATGCGGATATGATTGATCTGACGCACAAAGATATCAAAGGATTTGATGTGGGGGAATTTTATGTGAGACTGTTTGCCGACTTAAAAGAAAAGGGGTTTTGAGAACCCGTGCCGCGGCCACTATGCATTTTAACGCCGACAGCCACCAAACCGCGGTGCGGCTTGGTGGCTGTTGTACGCTTTAGAGCCTGTTTATAAATTGTGTTAGAGACCGAGCATTTTGGCCAGATTGCTCCAGATATCGCTCTTGATCTTCTGCGCCACAACGTTGAACGTTGCGGTCTTGCTTCCCACATAATCTCCTTTTCCGGTGATGATCACCGTCGCCTTGCCCTTCTCGATGTTGTTCACAAACTCCACGGCAAAGTTGTCGTTATCCCAGCTGCCGGACGCATCCGGCGTCAGGACAACCTCCGCGGTGTCCTTATTGACCTTGATTGCGATCTGGCCGGGATATACGGCTTCGCCGGTGTATTCCATCTTGCTCTGCTTGTTCCCGTCCTGATCCTTAAGCGTAATCGTCGCCTTGGAGATATCCGTGGTCTTGCCGGCTTCGTGTTTCTTCACTTCGTACTGAGTCTCCACCGTTCCGGTATAGTTCTTCTTGCCGGTGACCGCCACATAAACGGTCTTGGAGTCCTCTCCCTCGCCCAGCTCTATCTTGCCCTTCATCTCGGTGCGGGACTCCGCGGTTGCGGGATCCAGATAATACTTCACCGAGTATTCGGAACTCTTCAGGAGAACGCCATCCACCAGCACATACGGTGCGGATTTGTACTGGCCTTTCTTGGTGTACGCCTTGTCTGCGGACTTCACGGACAGGGAACCGTCGCTTTCCATCGCCGCCAAATCTGCCGCAAGAACCGTAAAGGTCTGGTTCTTAATCGCTGCGCTGCCCTTATAATTGCCAAGGAAGGTGATGGTATACTTTGCGGAACTCTTGGCGGTGCTGACCTTCTTGTGATTGCTGTAGGTCACTTTATAGTCTCTGCCCGCCTGTAATGTCTCGGTCAAGTCCTCGCCATTGTAGGTCACTTCCAGATCATCCAGCGTCACGCCCGCACTCTTGTAACTGTAACTGCTCTCCACACCGGTGATCTCAAACTTTCCGGCGTCTTTCTCCGCAAGAGGACTGATCTTGTAGGACTTGGACACGCTTCCGGTGTACATGCCCTGACCGATGACCGTGATTTTCTGGGTGCCTGCGGATTTCCGGTCGCCGCCGTACACGACGGTATAAGCGCCGGTGTTGGCGGTAATATCCTCCCCGCCCGCTTTCACAGTGATGACTCCCGCTTCCACGGCGTCCTGCACAGCGCCGTTGTAGGTCAGTTTTACTTTGCTGTTGATCGTCACGGAAATCTTCTTCAGCTGTGATTTCGCCACGACTGCCACATTCAATTCCACTTCGCCGCTGTAATTGCCTTTTCCTGTGATCGTAAGCTTCTTGTCGGACGTCGCTTCCGTGAATCTGCCGGTGTTGCTCAACGTATAATCCTTAGCGCCCAGCTTCATGCCGTTGTAGAGGATCACAGGGCTGGCCTTGGCATTGTCGGCCACCACAAGCGCTCCGCTCTCATCCAGTCCGCCAAACTCGATTTCCGGATCGTTCAGCGAAAGCTCCTTCTTCTCGATATCGAAGGTCTGTACCGTCTTGCCCGTAAATCTGCCTTTTCCGGTAACGGTGATCGTCGGCGCTTTCTTGTCGGTCCTTTGGGCTGCCTTTACATTATTGCTGTACTTCACGGTGTAGTCCGTGCCTTCTGCCAGCAGCTCGCCGTTATTGAACACCGCAAGCGCAGGTTTGATGGCCGCGCCGGTATAGGGATAGGACGCATTGGGATCCGCCAGCACGATTTCCAGTCCTTCGCCCGTCACCGGCTGTATCGTCTGCTGCGTGCCGCCCGGATTCTTGGAACCGCCAAGCTCTTGTGCCTTTTCGGCGATGTCGTCAAACATCTTCTGTCCGAGGCTTTCCCAATAAGCCGCCTTTTCCTTGTAACCGCTGTTGATGTCATAGGCGGTGAACTTGCCGTTGCCGCTCACCATAAATACCATGCTGCCGTCTGTGGTCTCGCCCAGCACCTGCCCGGGAGCCTTCACCGCATAGGAAATATCCAGACCCATATTCTGGATTGCGGATGCGATGGCTGCCGCCTCGATCATGCCGCCCAGCTTATTGTTGTGGGTCTTGTCTCCGGTGTACATAATCTGTGTGCCGTACACGTCGCTGCCGCCCGCCTTATAGGCGTCCTCAAAGAGCGTCTTGGTCAGTTCAAACCCGTCCACCAGCAGCACATTCTGCTCTTTGGCAAGCTGTTTTACCGCCGTCACATAGGCATTGTTGGACGTCACCTGCGTGTTGGTATTTTCATCGGTAGAATCATGGTGCGGCCTGATGCTGCCGTCCGAATTGTAATACATTCTGGAGACAGGCGTCACCAGCACGGGCGTCGCCCCCGCGTTCTTGGCCACATCGATATACTGCTGCAGATACCACTTGAAAGTGCCGCCGCAGTCATAGGTATAGCAGGTTTCGCCATATTTATTGCCCGCCAGCTCCGGAGGCGTTGTCTGCTTCACCCCGGGAGTGGAAGGATACACGCCGTTTGCATCGGGTGTGCCGAGGGGTACATATCTGTCAGCCAGATAGCTTGCGCCGTTGGAGCAGTCGTTATGGCCGAACTGGATGAAGAGATAATCTCCCTTTCCGATCTTCTCCGCAATTTTGTCCAGAGAACCCTCGTTGATAAAGTTTCTGGTGCTTCTACCGCCGTTTGCGTAATTGACCACCGTCACCTTGTCGCTGTTGAAATAGCTCTGGAGGAATTCGCCCCATGCGCCTTCGTTTCTGGCCGTCCCGCCGGAATTGATACCCTTTGCGGAATAATCCTTGACGGTGGAATCTCCCGCGAGGAAGATGTTCACGCCGTCTCCCAGCACAGCGTCGCCGCCGGCGGCGTCGGGATCCTCATAACCCTCCCCCACAACAGCTTCCACCGTATGGCTTGCGGCCGTACCGGTCCTGCCGCTCACGGTAGTCGGAGTCACCGTCACCTTAATGTAGCAGCCCACATCGTCTGCCGTAATCTTGTAGGTCTTATCAATCGTGGCGTTGGAGAGCTTCACCAAAGTCTCCGTGCCGTCCTTGACGCGGTACCACTGAATCAGGGATGCGTCATTAGCGTCGTTGGCTGCGCCCAGAGAGTAGCCCACGGTCAGTTTGTGGCCGGGATAGGGCGTGTTGAGATCGCCGTTGTCCGTGACAAAGGGAGGGGTCGTAAACGCAATCTCCTCTGCCTCCTCGCGGTAGAATGCAGGCGTCCAGCTTCCGAAATACTGCACGAGGCTTACCGCAGACGCCTCCGCCTCCGTCATCACCGTGCCTTTGCGGCCGGTTGTGCTGACTGCAGCGCCGTCCAAAGTTGTGGTGTTGTACTCATAGAACTTTGCACTCTCCGGCTTGACACCAGCCATCTCCGTCCAGCCCGCCGCTACGATCAAATCTGCCTTCGCCAGCTTGGTATTCAGGAATACCACCTGTGCGGTGGCGAGCCAAGGTCTTCCGAAATATCCCGGCATCACGGTGAGTCCGTCCCCTGCCGTGACGCTGCAGTTTCTAAACAGATATCCCTTATCCGCCTTCTCGGTCTTGGTCGCGGTGATATATCCGCCCTCACTGCCTTCGCTGTAACCCACAAAGCGCAGTTCGCAGGTGTCAAACACCGCATTGCCGTCGCCGAAGATATAATCGGTCTGTCCTGTAATCAGACAGTCCTTAAAATACAGATGTGCCGCCGTATTTCCCGTCTGCAGCGTGTCTTGGCTGCCGAGGAATGTACAATCTCTAAATTCCGCCTGATCGGCCTCTACCACCAGAGCGGCCGCGCGCTCGGTAGCCGCCTTGGCCTGCACATCCACACCGTATTTTCTCTTGACGTCGATAGCCTCTTCCCCGGAGGCCTCCACGCCGTCCTCAATCTCTTCGTCCGTAATGTAGCGGTTGAAGGAATTCTCAAACGTGATTCCCTCCGCCCTGAACGCAGTCGCACTATTTTTCACATAGACCGCAGCGCCCCACTTTGCAGCGCTCCGCTTCCCGTATTGGTCGTAGGCAAGCTCCTCGTTGTAGAAACCGTCTGCAGCGATACTGTAATATTGATAGCCGATACCGTAATACCAAGTCAGCAGAACCTCGTCATCGGTATCGTTCACAAAGCTCACATAAGGCGTGGTCACAATCAGCTGCTCCCTGTAAGTGCCGGGCGCGATATGAACCGTGATGCGCTCCGTCTCGCTCGCGGGGTTCATGGCCGCACAGGCTGCAAGCGCCTCCCGCATGGTCGCATAATTGTTCGCCTTCTTCGGATATCCCACATAAATATCAGAGACCTTGGTCACGGCAGCCGCCGGTGCCGTCGAAACAAAGAACAGATCTTTTTTCACTGCCTCGCCCTTCACCACCACATGGGTCTGCGTCCGATAACCTGTCACCTCTGCGCTGGCCAGATATGCGCCGTCCCGGAGGGAGACGGTATATCCCGAATCCGTCACCGCCGCGTCATATGCATATCCGTCCTCCACATGGGTGAACGTCAGCTTGGTCACCTTGGCGGTTCCGATCCCGCGGAATCCGCCGGTCACTTCATACACCGGCTTGAGCGCCACGGTGATATCCCCCGTCAAATCCTCCGAGGACTCCACCTTAGCGGGCGTCTTGACCTCATAATCGTTCACGCCATGCAGCTGTACCGTATAGGCCACATCCGGCTGCAAGGAGACGGTGAAGTTCTTCTGTGCGTCGATTTCAAGCGTCTCTTCGTCCGCCGTGGAATCCTCCGGCGGCGTCATGGTCACGCTCAGCCCGGAGAGATCATAATCCTCCGCAAAACCGACAATCTTGCCGGAATAGGTGTAAGTACTCTTCGCTACCACGGTCAGCGCTATGCCGCTCTTGCCCGTCACCGCGTCCGCATCCGTGAGCGTCACGTCTCTTCCCTTATTGGCAAAACCAAAGCCCGGCTCGCCGTAAAATGTGGCTCTGTAAGGATAACCCGCCGGCAGAACCACGGTAAATTTCCCGTTCTCCACCACAGCCTCGGTCTCGCTCTTGGTGGTCTGGTTCACAAACTTCACGGAATATTCGGTTCCCGTATACTCGCCGAGATCGACGGTACCGCTCACGACAACGCCCGGTACCCGCATGATTCTGTGGTACATGGGCTTGCCCGCCCCAGTGGGCCAGATCTTGTACTCGCCGTCATACTCCGCCACAAACACAAACTTTTCAAAGGTACCTTGTGCGGCCGTTCCGGTCTCCTGCTGGGCAGCCGCCGCGCTGCCCTCCTTCCCGCCGAAGTGGAAGGTAATGTCGCCGGTGGACATGCTTCCCATATAGGCTACAATCTTATCCCCTGCCTGTACCTTGTCAATGGTAATATACCGGGAAGAGTCGCCGCCTGCTCCGTTGCAGTACCAGGCGCCAGCCGCCGTGTAACCGTCCGGATATTCATACAATGCCAGCGAATAATCTTTCGACTGCGCCAGATCCGCCACGTTTTCATTTTTGGTATAAAAGCGATCCTTACTCCCGGGATATTGTGTCAGATCGCCATAGGAAGCGCTTTTCGTATAGACTCCCCCAGCGACCGAATCTGTCTTCCGAAGCGCTGCCGGCGTAATCTGATTGTTATAGATGTCCGTATCCTCCTCCAGCTTCACGCCGAAGTCCCACACGTCGATCATCCTAAAGGATCCCGCTTCCACCTTGATGGACTTCAGTCCGGTATCCGCCGTCGCCACAATCGTTACTTTCCGATCCGTCCCCTTCGTGGAGAAGGACTCCCCGCCGTCCGCCACGGAAGCTTTCTCACCGTCCACCGTATAATCAGCCGTCCGGGCGTGTACGGTGACTTTGGAGGCTCCCGCCACAGGCACGGTGATCACGGTACCCCGGCCCACTTCTGCCCAGCCGCTTGTCAAGCTGTTCGTGGAATCCCAGCTGCCGCTTGTGGCGTCGATCTGCAGACCGGCGGACACGCCTTTTTTGCCAGTCAGCGCCACACCGTTTGTCCCGGCGATGGTGCTGTCCGCGGCGAAATTCCATTCGGTGCGCAGCTCCTCAAAGACCGCCTGTATCTCCACTGCCGCCGCGGGCATGGTAAACCGGTCGTCCTCCACGGTCACATTAGCGCTTGTCACCTTCCACTCTTTGAAAACATATCCCTCGTCGGGCGTTGCCGTAAGTTTCACGGTATCCCCCGCCGCCGCGGAGGTGGTATTGCTTCCCGCCGCGCCGTGTTCGCCGGCTTTCACAGTCACCGGATACTCGGTCTTCCTGTGGTCAATCAGCACCTTGCCGTCCACTTTGAGATAGAGGCTGCTGTAGGTGACGTCCACATTCCTGGCCGCAAACATGCCGATATAGAAGCTGTCCGCGTCCACCGAATTCAAATGAAAATCATAGCCCGCGCTCTGCCCTTCCTCGCTGCCGAAGGTGCAGGCATAGCCGTCCGAATTGCTGACAATGCTCAGCTGATAAACACCGCCCGCCGCCACGGTCTCCTTTTTCAGGGGTTCCATGCCGCCCAGCGCGCCGCCGTGTCTATAGAAACAGTTGTATCCGATTCCCGAACTGCCTGCAGCCACATAATCGGAGTTTACATAACCGGTTTTGTCGATGTACATATCGTCTCTGGCCATCAGTCCGAAAGCGGCTCCGCTTTCCTCTGCAATGGCATGGACCGTTGCCTTCGCGGAGAACTCCACCTGACTCCCCGCGGGCAGCTTATAGTAATACATGGCGATTCCGTCCGCACCTTCCGCAACCGCCCCTTTGTTGTTTTTCACCTGCATATGCATGTTGCCGTCGGCGTCCGTCTCCAGCACATAGTTCTCCGCTTTCGGCTCCCCGTCGCCCAGATCGCCGAACACGGTCCCCTTGAAGCACAGGCCGTCCTCGCCGTCGCCGCTTCCGTTATAGTCCTGCCACAGCTTGCTCTCCGGCAGGTCGGCGTCATACTCCGGGGGCTGATAGTCGGGATGTCTGGCCGCATCCAGATCCTTTACCGGAGCCGTATCGCCCGGCGTAATATGCGCCGCAAGATTGGTGTCCGTGGCTTTTGCCCCCTTGGCGAACAGCCATGCCACATACTTTGCGCCGTAGAGATTCAGATGGGTATTGTCCACCGTGGACGGATTGGAGCCTCCCCAGGAATGAAGGTAGATCGTCTCGGCTGCCCCGAGCGTCGTGTACAGCTCCTTGGTCAGCTCGGTCATATCCACCACGGGGATGTTCTTATCCGCGCCGAGTTTACGGATCGCCGCAGGATAGTCGCCGCCCTTGTAGGTGCCGGAATCCGACGTGATGTGGAGCTGGCTGTCGCCAAAAGACGCCTTGTCGGTTCTTCTGACAATGGGCGTGCAGAGGATGACCTCCGCTCCCGCGTCCTGCGCTATCTTGACATAGTTGTCATACAGGCTCTTGGCAAAAGACCCTTCCGTCTGCCAGTCCCCGTTGGGATTGGTGTAACGGGCTTCCTCGGCCTTCTCGTCATTGTGGCCGAAACCGATCATCAAGGCGTCTCCCGCCTTGATCCCGCTCTTTAACGTGGTGTAATTATTCTGGCCGAGATAGCTCTTGGAACTGGTGCCGGACAGCGCCAGATTCCGCACCTCGTAAGTGCCGTCCAGATAGTTCTCGATCTGGGTGCCGTAGCCGTACCGCGGATAATAGATCACATCATTAAATCCGCATACGGTAGAGTCGCCCACCAGCCACAGCGTATGTTCCGCGGCCGCCTGTGTCACCATTGTACCCAGATCGGAGAGAACCCCCCCGAGTACCATGGAGGCCGCACATACCGTGGCAATGATCCGTCTGCAAAACGCATTCATTTTGTGTCTCATTGCATACCCTCCTGTTTGTTTGAACGTTGCGATATTGATAGTTCTATTATAAAGCATGACACTGTGTCACGGTCAAAAGAAATGTCTCGAAAAAACCGCCAAAAAAAGACTGGCGGCATTGTCAAAAATGCCGAACCAGCCCTTTTTACCGCTCGTTCTCCGCCTTGTCCACCGGCACATGCATCAACAGATACTGCCAGTCCTGACCGTCCTCTCTGGAGAATCCGATCTTTAGCGCCATGGCGTCTCCCGCGGTTCGATAATCATGCTCCCGCATATACTCCAGAAAGTCGTCGAAGAACAGCTTCTTCACCGCCGCCTCCGGCATCTGTTCCCCGCTCAAAAGATCCAGCGGCGCCCTGAGAAAGCGCATCAGGCAAAAGTGCCTCTCGTAGCTCTCCACAGGAGGCGCCGTATCCACATGATACTTCTGTGTGATAAGCTGATTGGCGGCCACTCCCGCGCTCCAGACGAAATGATCCGCCTCCAGATCCTCCCTGTCAAACAGATAAATATACTCGAACTCCGGACAGGTGGAGAGAAAGCGGTGCAGCGCCTCCCCCCGCCGTCCGCCTGTGCGGAGTTCTCCCTTTTTCTGGTAGATGACGTAATGACAGGGGCTGTTCGCCATCTCGAAGATACCGGATCCGTATTCCTCGATGCGGTCGATCAGCGCGATATCGTCCTTCAGCAGATGGCTCAACGCCTGATACTCGACGATCTGGGCGTCCAGCCCCGCCTTGCGTTCCTCTAAAAGCTTTCGGATCCCGCCGATGTCCTGCCGCAGGATCCCGGCGATATCCTTATGTTCAAAGCCCACCTTCCGATATTTGCGCACATACATCAGCCGCTCCACATCAGAGGCGTCAAACTGCCGGTATCCGTTCTCCTCATTGCGCTTGGCGCGCAGATACCCCTTTTCCTCATACCGCCGGATGGTGTTCGTGGACACATCCAATATGCTGGACAAATCGTTTGTGGTATATTCCATTCTACCCCGTCTCCCGTCCGAACAGCCTTATGCCAGATAACGCTTTAACTCCTCCGCCTTATCCAGCCTCTCCCACGGCAGATCCACGTCCGTGCGTCCGAAATGCCCATAGCTTGCGGTGGCTCGGTAGATCGGCCTTCTCAGATCCAGCATTTTGATAATGCCCGCCGGCCTTAAGTCAAAGTTCTCGCGGATGATCTCCACCAGCCTCTCGTCGCCAAGCTTCCCGGTGCCGAACGTATCCACCATGATCGAGGTGGGATGCGCCACGCCGATAGCGTAGGAGAGCTGGATCTCGCACTTCTCCGCAAGCCCTGCGGCCACGATATTCTTGGCTACATACCGCGCGGCGTAAGCGGCGCTTCTGTCCACCTTCGTGCAGTCTTTGCCGGAAAATGCACCGCCGCCGTGGCGGGCATAGCCGCCGTAGGTGTCCACGATAATCTTGCGCCCGGTGACGCCGCTGTCGCCGTTTGGCCCGCCGATGACGAAACGTCCCGTCGGATTAATGAAAAACTTCGTCTCCGCATCCACCATGTCCCGCGGCAAGACTTCGTCAAATATGTACTGTTTTACGTCTTTATGAATCTGTTCCTGCGTCACATCCGCATCGTGCTGAGTGGAAAGCACCACCGCCTCGAGGCGCGCGGGTTTACCGTTCTCGTCATACTCCACGGTCACCTGACTCTTGCCGTCGGGACGCAGATAGGGCAGCGTGCCGTTCTTGCGCACCTCGGTCAGCTTGGCGGTGAGTTTATGCGCCAGCGAGATCGCGTAGGGCATATACTCCTCCGTCTCGTTGCTGGCATACCCGAACATCATGCCCTGATCGCCCGCGCCGATGGCGTCCAGCTCGTCGTCCGTCATGCCCTTCTCGCCCTGCTTTAACTCCAGCGCCTTGTCCACGCCCATGGCGATGTCCGGCGACTGCTTGTCCAGAGACACCAGCACAGCGCAGGTGTTGCCGTCAAATCCCTTCTCAGAAGAATCATAGCCGATCTCCGTGACGGTCTTGCGCACGACGGCGGGAATATCAATGTTGGCTTTGGAGGTCACCTCCCCCATCACCATCACAAATCCGGTGTTGGTGCAGGTTTCACAGGCCACGCGGCTGAAAGGATCTTGCTCCATCAGCGCATCCAGCACAGCGTCCGAGACGGCGTCGCAGATTTTGTCGGGATGTCCTTCCGTAACCGATTCCGAAGTGAATAAATGTTTCTCCATATTTTCCTCCTTTTCTATCCCGCAGGCTCGGTACTCCCGCGGAATGTGCGTATAAGATGTGTAAAATTAGAAACTTTAAGTGGAACAACCGGACGCGCCCTCCCCGCCCGCATAAAAATAAGATCCGCTCACAAGAAGCGGACCTGTCATTTTCAGTAGTCAAATCCTCTTATTGTTCGAGTTATTCGCTCAGGGAGGCACCTTCCGTAAAGGGGTTGCCGTGGCTTCATCGATCCTATGTATCTCCACCAGCTCTGAATAAGAGAGAACCTATGAAATTGTTTCACTATAGCTACTATACAATGTGCATCAACGCTTGTCAAGACGTTTTGTCAACCTGTTTTCAACTTAAATTTCTGGAAGTCGCGCTCCGTCTCAATCAGCTCGATCTGCGCCCCCAGCGCCTGTAATTTCAGATGGAAATCTTCATATCCCCGCTCGATATAGCGGATATCGTCCACCGTGCTGTAGCCTTCCGCCGCCAGCGCCGCCAGCACCAGCGCCGCCCCCGCGCGCAGATCCGGCGCGGAGATTCCCGCTCCGGTATATTTGGGAACGCCGTTTATGATGGCGATATTTCCCTCCACCTTAATATTGGCTCCCATGCGGGTAAGCTCGTCCACATATTTAAACCGATTCTCGAAAATGCTCTCCGTCACGATGCTGGTTCCCTGCGACAACGCCAGCGCAACCGCGATCTGGGGCTGCATATCCGTGGGAAATCCGGGATACGGCAGGGTCTTGACCTGCGTGTGGTGCAGGGGCTTGGAAGCCACCACGCGGATACAGTCGTCCGCCTCCTCCACCTCGCATCCGATCTCGAGCAGCTTGGCGGTGACAGACTCCAGATGTTTCGTGATAATGTTTTTCACGGTCACGTCCCCTTTGGTGATCGCGGCGGCAAACATGAAAGTTCCCGCTTCGATCTGGTCTGGAATGATGGCATACTCCGTGCCGTGCAGTCTGGTCACTCCCTTGATGCGGATGACGTCCGTTCCCGCGCCTTTGATATTTGCGCCCATGCTGTTCAGGAAATTGGCCAGATCCACCACGTGAGGCTCCTTGGCTGCATTCTCAATGATGGTCTTGCCCTCTGCCATAGTGGCCGCCATCATGATATTGATGGTCGCGCCCACGCTGACCACGTCCATATAGATATGGCTTCCCACCAGATGCTCCGCCCTGGTCTTAATCAGGCCGTGTTCGATCACCACCTTGGCTCCCAATGCCTCGAAGCCTTTGATATGCTGGTCGATGGCCCGGCTGCCGATATCGCATCCTCCGGGCAGAACCACCTCCGCCTGTTTATATTTTCCCAGAAGCGCCCCGATCAGATAATAGGACGCCCGAATTTTCTTGAGACGCTCGTCCACCACTTCGGTATTGTGGATGTTGGCGGCGTTTACGGTCACTCTGTGCCTGTCCTCCCGTTTCATCAGCACGCCGATGCTCTCCATGGCCGACAGCATCACCTGTGTGTCTCTTACATCCGGTATATTTTCTATATAAACGGTTTCATCCGTCATCACTGATGCGGCGAGAATCGGAAGCGCCGCATTCTTGGCTCCTCCAATCTCCACTTCGCCGACCAATGGATTTCCACCCTTAATCGCATATTGTTCCATTGATATTCTACCTCATAGATCCGGCGCGCCGCCCGGTCCGCCAGCGGACAATGGGCGTATCCTGCCGTGTCATCATCATCTCCCGATGATTCTATTGTCCCAAATACAAAATATCCTATACCTTACCAAGCTTTATACCATATTTTGGCGCATTTGTAAATAGAATGCATGTTCTATCGTTCATTTTGCCCTTAACTTAAGTGTTTCAGCGGGTTTACCTGAACCCCGTTGATCAGAATTTCAAAGTGCAGATGAGGGCCTGTGCTGACGCCCGTATTTCCGCTGAGCGCAATCCGCTCGCCCTGTCTCACGGTCTGTCCCGCCTTGACTAACACCTTCGACAAATGCCCGTATCTGGTCTGGCTGCCGTCCTCGTGGTTGATGTAGACCACATATCCGTAGCCGCTTCCCCATCCGGCCTTGGCCACCGTACCGCCGCAGGACGCGTACACGGACGTCCCCGTGGCAACCGCCCAGTCCACACCCTTGTGATAGGTGCTGGCTCCCTTCGTGGGTGCGGAACGCCGTCCGAAACCGGAGGTCTGGCGTCCGCCGGAGATGGGTCGGATATAGGTGGGCGGCGTCTTGGTGCCGCGCTCCACAATCTTAGGCACCGCCTCCATCAGGATCTCCTCCTTGAGAATCTCCCGGGAGACTTCCTGATCGTTCAGGTAATGCACATCGGCAATAATCCTGCGGAATCCCGCCGACGGCTGCTGATGTACCACCGTATGGGTGGTGTACCAATCGTTGTTTTCGATATAAATGACGTCTGCGTCATAAATTTCCTCGTAATAATTTTCCTCCATGCGCTCCACGGACAGCTCCGGCTCCGGCACCGTGATAATCAGTGTATCGCCCTCCCGGATGGTGGAGTTCTCGTCTTCCAGCTTGTCCCGGTTCAGCTCCACGATCTTGTCCACGGGAATGTTCACTTTGATGGCGATCTCCGACAGGGTGTCCCCCGCCACGATGGCATATTCCCCGGGTACCTCCTGCTCCTTAATCACTTCGTCCACCGCCTGTTCCAGCGTGGAGAGCTGGTTCTTAGGCAGATACGCCTCCACGATCTCCACCTCCTCGGCAAAGTTCATGGTTCGGATCCCCAGATCATAATCCTCAAACTCTTTCTCCCGGCCGTCGTCGAGATCTTGTCCGATACGGGACATGACCGTCTCCACGCCCGCCGACACGAAAGCCCGGCCGTCGTCGTTCCCGATCCCGCGCTCCGCCACCTGTACCGTCAGCGCACCCAGCTCCCTGTTCGTGTCACGCACCAGATCCACGCCGAAATGCTTCTCCGAATCATATTTGTCCACGGCCGCCTGCAGGAGCTGCTGCACCTCCGAGGCGCTTCCGAGATTCACCATATATTCGTTTACTTTCAGGGTATAGGCGCGGTGCATGGTCAGCTTCACATTGTCCCGCAGCACCTCTTCCATCCGCTCCCGCAGCTGTTCCTCCCCGCTCAATTTCCCCCAGAGCGCTTCCTCGCCCTGCACGGACAGATCCGCCTCGATAAACGTCAGCTCCTCACTCTCTGCGGCGATCGCCCTTCTGGCCTGCACCAGCAGTTCCTCCGCCCGGCCGCGCTCCGCCACGGTACCGATCTCCACGCCGTTTAACGCCACGTGGAAATAATTCTCCCCCTCGGAGCAAAAGTTGGTCCATCCGTCCACAAACAGCATACATACAAATAGAGTAAGCAGCGTCGTCTTCACATATGTAAATTTGATTCTCTTCGTCAGGAAATCCATGCGTCATCCTTCTGTAACATTTTTGTAACACTTTACGCCTAAACATTTTTATTCTACCAATTATTGTATGGCTTGTAAAGTGCTTATTTTCGGGTTAAAATAAAATGAAAAGAAAGGTAAAAGTCAGGAACGGGTTCCGGGAGGAGGTCCGCATGAGCGATACCGTCATTTTTCACATTGATGTCAATTCCGCTTTCTTAAGCTGGACCGCCTTGGAGCGTCTCCGCGCCGGCGATCCCGTAGATCTGCGGCTGATCCCCTCCATCATCGGCGGCGACACCTCCAAACGCCACGGCGTGGTTCTGGCCAAGTCCATCCCCGCCAAGGCATACGGCGTCCGGACAGGGGAACCGGTGGTGAACGCTTTCCGGAAATGTCCCCAGCTTTTGACGGCGCCTCCCGACCATGCGCTCTACCGCAGTTACAGTCAAAAGCTCATGGATTTCCTGTCCGGCATCTGCCCCGATATCGAACAGGTCAGCATCGACGAGTGCTATATGGATTATACCCCTATTGCGTCAAACTATTCCTCCCCCGAGGAAGCGGCCGCCCTCATCAAGGATTCCGTCTACGCACAGTTTGGCTTTACCGTCAATGTGGGGATCTCCGACCGGAAAATTCTGGCAAAAATGGCTTCGGATTTTCAAAAGCCCAATCTGGTACACACGCTCTACTGCCGTGAAATTGCCGAAAAACTTTGGCCTCTTCCCGTGGACGCGCTCTTTCTGTGCGGCCACGCAAGCGCGGAAACCCTGCGCAAACTGGGCATCCGCACCATCGGCGAACTGGCGCAGGCGGATCCCCGGATTCTGGAATCCCATCTGAAAAGCCACGGCGTCGCACTGTGGAATTATGCCAACGGGCGGGATGATTCCGTCGTCAATTTAAAACAGGAAAAGGCCAAAAGCATCGGCAATTCCATCACCCTCACGGCGGACGCCGTCACCAGACAGGAGGCCTGTCAGGCGCTTCTTAAGCTGTCGGAATCCGTGGGGAGACGTCTGCGCGCGACCCACAATCTGGCTGAATCCGTCTGCGTCGAGATCAAATACAATACTTTTCAAAGTGTATCCCACCAGACGCTTCTCCCCGCTCCCACATCCTCCACGGACGCCATTTACCGCCACGCCTGCCGCCTGTTCGACGGAATCTGGAACGGTACGCCCATCCGCCTTCTGGGCGTGCGCGCCGCCAAACTGACGCAGGAGGACGCTCCCGTGCAGATGAACCTCTTTGATTACCAATCCCCGCTGTCCGAGAAACAGCGGAAACTCGACGCCGCGCTCGACAAGATCCGCGCGCGCTACGGAAAAGACGCCGTCAAAAGGGGGAGCCTGTTAGACTCCCCCGACTCCAAATAAATTTTTCTTTTTACTATTCCTATTTCTTCCGCACGCTGTAGCCGAACGTACCCAGCTGTTCCCCGCAGGCAAAATAGCTTCCGTGGGAATAGACGATCGGTTCCGCCCGCTCCAGATGAAATTTGTGGTTCTCATCCATGTATTTTTCGTCCGCGTGTACAGCCAGCACATCCGCCAGAAACATGTCGTGGGACCCCAGCGCTTTCACTTCCCGCACACGGCACTCGATATTCACGGGACTCTCGGCAATCAGCGGCGCTTTCACTTGGGAAGCGGACACCGCCGTCAGCCCGGTCTGCCGGAACTTGTCCACGTCCCGTCCGCTCTTGACCCCGCAGTAATCCGTGGCAAACGCCAGCTCTCTGGTCGTCAGGTTCAGCACAAACTCCCCCGTCTCCTTCAACGCGCCGTAAGAATACCGCTCCGGCCGCACGGAGACGGATACCATGGGTGGTTCGGAGCAGACCGTACCCGCCCACGCCACCGTGATAATATTCTTTCCGCCCGATGCGTCCGCCACGCTCACCAGCACCACCGGCAGCGGATAGAGCATATTTCCCGGCTTCCAGATTTCTTTGCCCATCTCTCTCTCCTTGCGATTGGATCCATTTATCACAGAATATGCAGCATACTCAGCACCTGCAAGACCACTCCGACCAGCGAAACGGCCAGCGCTGCGGCGGAAACGTTGAAGACCGTCTTGATCTTGGCCGCCATGGGTTTTAACAGATAGTCTATATTGTCGCTCTGCTTGTTATTCTCCTCGCCCACCACAGCCTGCACGTTGCGGTACACCTTCACGCATTCTCTGTGGACAAAATCGTTTGCGCCGTTTAAATGGGTTTCCAAATCGGTCTTCATCTCGCCCAGCCGGGTCTCCATGGTATTGCTCTGCTCCTCGAGAATGCGGCGCATCGCGTCAAACTGGCTCTCCTGCCCGCTCTTGATTCCGCTGACCTGCGCCTTCACCATGGTGCGCACGCTGTCGAGCTGGTCGTCTAGAGAATTGCGCATGGTCTCGAACTGCGCGTCCTGAAGCCCTTTCAGCCCGTCCAGCTGCATGTTCTGCATCCCCCGCAGACTCTCCATCAGCCCCTGCCGCAGTTCCTGAACGCTCTCCTGCTGCTCCTGACGGATGGCCTGCTGTAAATTCTCCTGCAGATCCTGCTGCATGTTCTCCTGTAAACTCTGCTGTAGAAGCTGCATACTTTCCTGCTGCTCCGCCTGCATCGCCTTCATTCTGTCCGTCTGCGCGGACTGTGTGGCAATGATGTCGTCGATCCGCTCGATAATTCTGTTGGCGGCGCCGTATGCGCTCTCACTCTCCTGACCGGCTGTACTCTGGGCATTTTGGGTATTCTGCATGTCCTGCACATTCTGCCAGATCTCCATGAGCTGTTCGCGCAGCCCGTCTGTGTTGAGCTGCACGGCGTCCACTTTGCCCTTCGCCGCTTCCGCCGTCCGCTCCATCTCATCGCAGAGACGCTGCATACGGTTGAGGCATTCGGTGTATTCCTGCACCTGAATCTTGAGACGGTTCATCTCCTCCGCCTCGGCCGCCGCATTGGCCTTAATCATTTCCTGCGCCGTAAATCTCTGTGCCAGTTTGTCCATAAAAGTATCCATATCGTTCCCTCCGAATCGGTTGTCGGTTAGTATACTCATTTTATCATCTTTTTCCCCGCATGACAACTGATTTTGCCACTTGTCATGCCGTATCTTCCCGAGATACAGCCGCTTCTTTTTGTACATATTGTATATTTTTGTCTATTGTGCGCTTTTATTTTCGTAACTTTAACCAACTATTTACACGTCGTTCATAATCTGTTCACATTTCACTGATATACTATATTTCAGAAACGAACAAGACTTTAGACAATTTTTTCATAATAGCCCAGGCATCGAAAGGTGTCTGGGCACTCCTCATTTTAAAACGTACTAGATATTAGACGTTTGCGAAACGACATTTTGGGGAATCCGAATTGTGCAGATTGTATATT
>JAMPGV010000056.1 GCA_023663735.1 Muribaculum sp.
GGTTTCTCTATGATGGGGAATGTCTGCAAAAGACTCTGAACGCCTTGAACACATTACTTCGAGAGGAGGTTTTTGAACGTTTTGAGGTATTGGGGTATGATGAAGAATATTAGTAATGATTAAGTGCCATGTCAAGTTGCAATTCATATGATTGTGGATTACAGGGCTGTAAATATCGAAAGGCAGTCTGCTTGGACAACTCTGTTTTCCGTATTGAATGTTCTGTCAATACCCGCAAAGAAACCCTTCGGACGGCTTTCTTTGTGCAAAACGCTCCTGACAGGTTTATCCGATTGGAGCAGGCGAAAGCTGCGATTGAGAGCGCACTGGAAAGCGAGGGGAAGATTGTGTGGGACGGCGAGTCTCAGGCGGCTAACATCAGCGTTTTCAACTCCCGACAAGGGAAAAGCATAGGGGAACAATATGAATGTTTTTGCCGGACGGCGGAAAAACTGTATGCGGCGGTTGCTCCTTATCTTGGTCAGTAGGAGTACACTAAAAGGAGATATCTAAGGGTATCTCCTTTGTCGTTCATATGAAGAAACTTATGTGGGCGAATTTTGCGAAATTGTTGACACAAAGGATATTGTGTATATCGGGAAGGAACTGCCGGACGAATATACAGGTTGACGGTATATGCGGCGTTAGGTGTCAAGCATAATTTTTGTTGAAATTTTCAGGCGTTTATTTGTGTGCAGCGTGCATCCCTTTTCGCTCCTATGGAATGCTATACTTTCCTGTGTAACGGCATAAAGTTGACGAGCAGGACAAGGAGGAAAGGATGAAAAAATTTAGAGAAAGGTTTTGGAAGAGATGTCTGGCGCTTTTCCTTGCCGCGGCGATGGCGCTCACCGCCAGCGCGCCCGGAATGGACGTCTTGACGGCGTATGCGGCAGGGCAGGACGGCGGTTCGGGCGCAGAGCCGGAGAACGAGGCGGCAGAGAATTACAGAGTGATCGTGTTTGATGATGAGGCTGAGTTTGTGAGAATCCGGAACAATCCCGGGATTCTCTGGGAACAGCCGGAGGACGGCAGTCTTTCGTCCTATGAGAGCAAATGGCAGAGCGGAAGTGATCTCGGTGTGCTTCTGGAGGAATTGTCAAGCGCGGGAGCGTATGCATATGTGAAACCGTGCAATCCGGACGTTGCAGACCATACAATCAATATACCCGCCGCCATGAAGGGCGTTGTGATCGACAACGGATGGTTTGACGAACCAAACAATGAAGACGAACCGGACGGCGAAGACGGAGACGGCGGATATGATTTTTATATTGTGGCGGATGAGCTGAACATTCCGGGAGCGGAGACCTGCGTGTATTTTGATTGGACGGGAGTGGACACGGGCAGCTCGGATACTCTTCAGATCAATTTTGGAGCGGAAGGGGAGAATGCCAGCCGGGTAGTGTTCACAGGCTGCACGGTCGAGGCGGCCGTCGTCTGCGAGTCCGAGAGCGGAACCATTGAGTTTGTCGAAAGCAATCTCATAAACGGGTACAGAGCGCAGTGCGCGACGGAAGTCCACGACTATGCAAATCTGTGCATCAAGGATGCCGCGGGGCTTTCCTTTGAGGAGATTACAGGCGACAAAAATCTGACGATCCTGTTTAACGGCTATCCCGAGGACACGGATCTTCTTCCCTATTTCCATCAGCCAATCAGCTTGGGCAAGGATACGGATGACGAAGGCAACGAATACGACTGCAATGTCTGCGTTCAGTTCTGGGAGCGTCAGGAGCTGCCTTTCTGGACGGGTATCGAGGAGGGAGAGGACGTTGATTGGTGGGAGGCTGTCCCTGCGGTGCAGCTGGAGAAAGGCGCGCAGATTGCCTATTTTGTCGGAGACACCTACGAGCAGAAGCGGGAGATCGGACGGAATGTCACTTATTACGCACATGGCGGCAAAAGCGACAGCCTGTATCTTAATCAGGCCACGGGACGGCTGGAGCGTGACGGCGAAGAGGAGGAGAGAAGCGCCTATCATGTTCTGAGACTGGACGCTGATTCCTTCAAAGAAGTAGTCGGGCATTTGGAAGGAACAATAGACGGAGAGGACGGAAGTCAGGATATTTTGTGGGCGGAGGACGCTTATGGTCCACAGTGGGAGGAGATTGATGATCCGGACGCATGTCTGGGGGACGATGGTCTGGAGTATCTTGTGCTTCAAGTGCGGAAGGATAGCCAAAATTCCGAGAACAGGGCGCTGGAGCTTTCGGAAACCGTGAAGGGCATAGTCCTGCTTAGCGAGTGGGATGAGAAGGCGGAGCAGCAGGTGCCGTGGCAGTTTGACACGCTGAAAATAAACGGCGCAACCGAAGTGTATCTGCATGAGACGACAATTGGCGCGTCAGAAATGGAACTGCACATTCTGGCGCAGGATGCGGGAAGCAAGGTGCGTTTCTGGAGAAGTACGGTAAATGCCTTGATTGACGCTTCGGCTGCAAAAGGAGCCGTCTCCTTCGGAAAAGACAATATTTTGAACGGCTACCGTGCAAATCCTAATGGCGTGACGGAGTTTACCATGGATGCGGAGCTGTTGATATGCGATGCCGCCGGGCTTTCCTTTGAAGAAATCCGCGGAGACGGCAACGTGACGATCGTGTTTAACGGTTATCCCGAAAACACGGAGTATCTGCCCTATTTTCATCAGGCAATCGACTTGGGAACGGATACGGACGATGAAGGCAACGAGTATAACTGCAATCTCTGCGTTCAGTTCTGGGAGCGGCAGGAGCTGCCCTTCGGGCTGGACGGGGCGCATGATTGGTGGGAGGCTGTCCCTGCGGTGCAGCTGGAGAAAGGCGCACGGATTGCCTATTTTGCCGGGGATACCTATGCGCAGAAGCGGAGTATCGGAGAGTGGGTAAGCTATTATGGACATGGGGGCAAAAGCGATGGTTTGTGGCTCAATCAGGCTACGGGCAAACTGGAGCGGGAAGACGAGGACGAGGAGAGAGCGCTCTATGAGATCTATGTCGCAGAGAGTGCGGAGGCGCTCAGACAGATCCGACAGGAAAACAGAGACGAGATTTTCTGGGGCGATGAATACAGAGATCTGTGGATCGGAGTCGATACGCTCGAGGAGCTGATGGAGTATCTCGGAAGAGACGGTCTGGAATATGTCGCGCTGCGGGAGATGGGAATCTCTTCCGACAATTCCGGGAGCATAACGCTGGAGATTCCCGCCAATATCAAGGGCGTCGCAATGTTTGGCAGCATAGATACAGGGTGGCCGATCAATGCGCTCAGGATAAAGGGAGAGACGGAAGTATGGGTCTGCGAGCTGGCCATAGATTCCAAGGGAGAGGACTTCAAGGTCACGGCGGAGGCGGAAAATACCTTCCTGCAGATGAGCAATTCCACGGTAACGGGCGGGTTTGCCACAGCGGGCGTCGCTGACGTGGAGCTTGCGGGAGATACCATATACGGAACCATTCAGGTGGACGGGACGCTTCTTTTGAAGGGCATGATCGTCGCTGACGGTTTAGGCGGTTATTCCAAATTGACGATAGACGGACATTCGGTTTTCGTCGTGCGGAATCCCAAGGCGGCGGTAGTGGTCGAAAACTGTACGGTTGTCAAAAAGGGCGAACACAGCGGTTTTGATATCGCATACAACGGCTATCCTGAGGCTGCCTGCTTGCCTGTGTTAAAAGACAACATCGTATTCCCGGAAGGCTGTGTGATGGATCTGCGCTTCTTGGAAGAAGGGGAAGGCGAACACTGGTGGAAAGAGCGAGACTGGTGGTCGGAGAAGGCGGTTGACCTCTCTCTTCCCTCCGGAACCCAGATTGCCGTCATCGGTGTGGACGGCGAGAAGTTTGAGAGCATGAGGCAGTGGCTGGGATATTATCAGCCTAAGGCCGATGAGCAGAATAAAATTTCCGTAAATTTGGTCAGAACCGAGGAAGGAAAGCTGCTGATACAGCAGTATCATTCCGAGAGCGGCAAGCAGATTGTGTCCTTTGCGCTGTCTGCGGGTCAGGCGGACAGCAAAGTATATGACGGCAAAGCGTTTGTGGTAGAGACGGATGCGCTGACCAGCAGCAGCGGCTATACCGGCAGCGTGGATGTCGCATGGGCGACCAAGGAAGGAGAGGCTCTCGACAAAGCCCCTGTGGACGCGGGAGAATATGTGTTGAAGCTCAGCGTACCGGCGGACACCGCAGGATACGAGGGCAGCACCCAAATTCCTGTCACCATCACACGAAAGACCGTGACGGTCAGCGCAAGACCTCATGCGGTGGAAATCCGCAGGAGCCAGTTTCAGCCGGGAGAGGGCTATACAATTGTCTGGAGCGGTTTTGTGGGCAGAGATACTTATACCAAACAGGCGGAGGCGGTAGAGGGAGCCGAGACGACGGATGAAACCGGAACCTATTACACGCTGGGCGTCACGGGCGGCGAGGCCGGCCAAAACTACACGGTCGAGCATGGAGAGACCGTTAGGATTTATATCACGGAGGATACCAAGCCCTGCATCAACAGCGTCTTGTTCCCCAAGAAGAAAGAGACTTACAGTGCGGTTTATACCGGAGAACAGATCCGTCCCACCATGGTTGTGGCATACAAATACAGCGATGGCAAGAAGACAAAGACCCAGAACTTGAAGCTCAATGTGGACTATGTCGTGACCTATTCCGACAATGTCAATGTGGGAGAAAACACTGCGGAAGTCACTGTCAAGGGAATCGGGGAATATTCGGGGGAGATTACCAAGACCTTCTCGATTACGCAAAAGAGCATTGCGAAGGTGACGCTTTCGGCGGTGGGAGATATCGTATACGGTGAGACCCCGACCGTCACCGTTCTGGACGGAACTTATGAGCTTGTGGAAGGGGAGGACTATGAGATCACATTGTCCACCGAGGGCGCGGCGGATGTGGACACACAGTCTGTCTTAAAGGTAAGCGGCCTTGGGAACTACAAAGATACCTCCAAGAAGAGCGTGAAGTTTAATATCCTCAAGAGTTCGACGGAGATCAAGGATATCGGCTCCGAGAGCGTGACGGTCGAATTCAAGAAGCTGCCGGCAAAAGGCTATACCTACAACGGCAAAGCGCAGAAACCGGCGGTAGTGGTGAAGGACGGGGGCGTGAAGGTTCCCGCAAGCCAGTACAAGGTGATCTACACCAATAACGTCAATGCCGGAACCGATACGGCGTCCGTGCGGGTTGTGGGCGTGAGCAAGAAGGGAAAAGGCTATTATGGCGTCTCCGAGGAAAAGACCTTCAGCATTAAACCGAAAGACTTCTCAAAGGTGTCCGTATCCTCTATTGCGGCGGTACCCAAGACGCAGAGTTTGGGCAACAGTCTCACCATGACCGTCAAGGACGGGAAGCGCATTCTCACGGAAGGCGTGGATTATGAGGTGGATTACAGCGAACTGTGCAATGAGGACGGAAGCATTAAAGATACGGTGGAGATCGGCAAGAAATACAATGTGACGCTGACTGCTCTCCCCGGCGGGAATTATACGGATTCGTCCGCAAAAATCGTCAAGGTGAAATGCGGACAGTTAAATCTTGCCAGCAAGACGGCCAATGTCTCGGTGACAATCAAAAACGCGGCCCAGAACGAGGTGGAAGTGAAGTATAACGGCGTTCTGCTGACAGCAGGTAAGGATTATACGGCGCAGGTCAAACAGGACAAAAACAAACCGACCTATACGGTGACGATTAAGGCTGTGAAAAAGGGCGCGTATAAAGGCAGTAAAGTGTTTAAGAAGATGACCGTAGAGAGTGCGGAATAACCCGCGCGGACAGCGGCAGCAGTAGCAGATCGGGAAACGCATAAAACAATGCAAAGATGCAACAATGCAAAAATGTAAAAATGCAAAAATGTAAAAATGCATAAGAAGGGGCGGCATGGATGTCTATGCCGCCCTTGTGGCGTTCCGGGGATGCTTTGGGAGGTATGACCGCAACGGGTTGCACTTTTCTGAAGAATTTTTAAAATTTTCCTTTTATCACGAAAAAGATTTTCATTTCTCTATTTATTTGTTAAAATAGAATAGGCGTCTGTGTGGGAAGATGCAACCGGTACCAAGAGGGATATTTTAGGGGGATTTGATATGGAGAATTTGAAGATTCTGTGCCAGCTCTATCTGGCTTTTTTCCGAATCGGAGGCCTCACGTTCGGCGGCGGGCTGTCTATGCTGCCCATGTTGAAGTATGAACTGGTGGAGAAGAAAGGATGGATCTCCGAGGACGAACTCTTGGACTGTTATGCCATTGGTCAGTGTACGCCGGGGATCATTGCGGTGAACACGGCTACTTTTGTAGGGTATCGGAAAAGGGGAGCGGCCGGAGGCATCATCTCTACCCTCGGCATGGTGACGCCCTCTCTGGTGATTATTACGCTGATCGCATGGGGCTTGGAGTCCTTTATGGACAATGTTTGGCTGCAACATGCGCTCATGGGAGTGCGGGGAATCGTCTGTGCGCTGATGCTCAACACCGTCATTAATCTGGCGAAAAAGAGTCTGGTGGATGTGTTTACCTGCGTGGTCTGCGGGATTGTGTTGTTGCTCTGCTTGTTTACCGCTGTTCCCACGATTCTGATCGTGGTGGTTTCGGCCGCTGTCGGGATTGTTGCGGAATGGATTCGGAATGGACGGCTCAGAAAGGGAGGCAGGGGATGACGGAGACTGTGTGGGAACTTTTTTGGGAGTTTTTTAAGATTGGGGCGTTTGCCGTGGGAGGCGGTCCGGCCACCCTGCCGTTTTTGATGGACCTGGCGGAGCGGAAGCCTTGGTATACCATGGAACAGTTGACGGATATGATTGCAGTCAGCGAGTCCACACCGGGACCGCTGGGGCTGAATATGTCCACTTATGCGGGATTTCAGGCTATGGGAGTCTGGGGCGGCCTGACGGCGTCGCTGGGACTAGTGCTGCCCAGCGTTGTGATCATCCTGCTCATTGCGAAATTTTTGGAGAATTTTCACGAGAATCCTTATGTGCAGGCGGCTTTTAGGGGGATTCGCCCTGCGGTGACGGCGCTGATTGGAGCGGCAGTCTTTCGGCTCTGCGGCGTGTCGCTTTTTGTGGAGACGGCGGGAGCGGTGGTTCCGGCATGGGGAGCCGTGGCCGTGGCGGCAGTCGTATTCGGGCTGTTGCAGCTGAAACAGCTGAACCGATGTCACCCGGCGCTTTGGTTTGCGGTGGGAGCGGCTGCGGGGATTGTTTTCAGACTATAGTTTTTATTCAGTGGAGGTGGCTATGATAGAACTGTTTTTTGACAAGCTGTACCGGTATGAGAGAATCGCGGAGCCTTGTTATATCGGCATTCCGGTGAAAGAGGGGGAGCTTCGGGATACGGGCGGAGTGCGGGTTTATCAGGAGGGCAGAAGCCTGCCGCTCCAGACGAAGGTGACGTCCCGGCATAAGGACGGCTCCGTGCGTTTTCTGTTCCTGCGTTTTCTGGCGGATCTTCCCGCCAATCGGAAGGCGGTACTCCGCTGCGATCTGCACGGAGCGGATAATGACGAGAAACCGAGTCATGACGGTGAGACGAGTCATGACGATAAACCGAGTCATGACGGAGAGATAAGCCATGACACGGGGGCAGCGGTTGTTGTAAACGAGGACGGGGAGGGCATTACGGTGTCCACGCGCTGTGACGGGGATGGGCAGCCGTTTTCGTTTCGGGTGCGGCCGGATGGCGGCGGGATTTTCGAGCGTCTGGACGCCATGGGACGCACTTATACAAGAGAACAGTTTGTCGGTCCCCTGCTGCGGGACGGAGCCGGCAGGGACTATCAGGTGCGGATCGGCGGTTTCCGGGTGGTGGAGGCGGGGCCGGTGTGCGCCATTTTGAAAGCGCGGGGCAGCAACCTGCCGGAGAACCCGGCGGATGCGCCGGTGGAGTTCGAATTAAAACTTACCGCCTGGGCGGGGAAACCGTGGGTGGAAGTTTCGTATCGGCTCATCAATACCACGGATGCGCCGCTTCCGGTGGCTTCGCTGGTGTTTCATCTTCTGCGGACGACAGAAAGCCGTCCGGCGGAACACTTTGTTCCCATGAAAGTGGAGGAGAAGCTGGATTCCACGGGCTGCGGGGATTCCACGGACAGGCAGGAGTTCGGGGATGGTCCGGTGTTCCACGTCAGGGGGACGGGGGACTTGGAGCGGGCCGCAGAGAAAGCGCCGGTGTCGGGGGTACGCACTTGTGCGGGCAGCTCGAATTACAAGACGGATTTCTATATCGGGCGGGACGCAAGCGCGGTAAACCGCATGGTGGATGCGGAATGGCTGATCCGGGAGGCCAACGAGCATTTTGGAGAGGTGTTTTACGGAACTTTTTTTGCGGACTGTACGGACGAGGCGGGCGGTGTGTGCGCCACGGTGTTTCAGGCGCAGCAGAACTATCCCAAAGCGGTGCAGGCGGACGGAAGCGGTTTGTCCGTGATGCTGGTGCCGGAGGGAGCAGAGCCGGTGGTCATGCAGACCGGCATGTCCAGAGAACAGCGGTTTTTGCTGCATTTTCACAGTGCGGAGGAGAGTCTTGCAGAGATCGACAACCGCAGCCTGATCTATCAGATGCCGGACAGACCGTATCTGGCACCCGAGACACACCGGGATTCCGGCGTGTGGCTGGATGTGTTTGCGGACAAATGGGACGTGGGCGTGGAGCGGTATCTGGTCGGCCGGGCGGACGGCCATTGCCGCGCATACGGGATGCTGAATTTCGGTGATTCCTATGACTCGGGTTATACCGATCAGGGGCGCGGCGGCGGCAATCTGGTCTGGTGCAACAACGAGTACGACTATCCCCACGCCTGCGCGCTGCTCTATGTGCGCACGGGCATCCGGAGATTTCTGGACTATAACATTGCCTCCTGCAGCCACTGGATGGACGTGGATGTGTGCCACTATCATCCGAATCCCCTCTATATCGGCGGCCAGTGGGAGCATACGGGGGGACACTGTATCAACGGCGTGATGGTCTGTTCCCACGAATGGGTGGAAGGACTTCTGGATTATTGGCATTTGACGGGGGACGAGAGAGGACTGGAGACGGCGCTGGGCATCGGAGATAATGTGATGCGGCTTCTGGACAGTCCCATGTACGCCAAGGTGGGAGAGGCGAACGCCCGGGAGACCGGATGGGCGCTCAGAACGTTCACGGCGCTCTATGTGGAGACCCGGGACGAGAAATGGCTCGCCAAATGCGGAAAAATCCTACAGGATTTTAAAATTTGGGAAGACCAGTACGGCAACTGGCTCGCCCCCTACACGGACAATACGGTGGTGCGCGTGGGATTTATGATTTCTGTGGCCATCGGAAGCGTCATGCGCTATTACCGGGAATTTCCAGACCCGGAGCTGAAGGAGCTGATGCTGCGGGCGGTGGATGATTTGATCGAAAACAGCTATATGGAGAAGTTCGGGTGCTTTTATTATAAGGAACTGCCCAGCCTGAACCGGATCGGCGCAAACACGCTGCTTCTGGAGGCGCTGGCCATCGCCTACGAACTGACGGGGAATGCGGAATATTTGAAGCCCGGAATCGAGACCTTCAAGCGGGTGACTGCGGAGCCTGTGCCGGGTGCGGTGGGAGCCAAGAGGCATGTGCAGGACGCTGTGATTGTGGGAAACGCCAGCAGCAAGGCTTTTGCCCAGAGCATGATTCCGCTGGCTACCTATTATAGAGCCGCGTCGGAATGCGGGCTTCTGTAGAGGGGGAGACGGATGTTGGAGAGATTTTACCCCGACAGGGAGGCGGACAGCGCCTATGGGATCGACTATGCCGCCCTGTACCGGGCGGGATACCGGGGCGTCATTTTCGACATTGACAACACGCTGGTACCCCACGGAGCGCCGGCCACGGAGGCCGCCGTATCGCTATTTGAGAATCTGCGGGGGCTTGGCTTTGCCACGGCGCTTTTGTCGAACAACAAAGAGCTGCGGGTCAAAAGTTTTGCGGACGCGGTGGGGAGCGGTTATATCTACAAGGCGGGAAAACCCGGGCGGGCGGGCTATGAACGAGCCATGGAGCGGATGAGCTGCGGAGCGCAGCAGACGGTTTTCGTGGGAGATCAGCTGTTTACGGATATCTGGGGGGCGAAAAAGGCCGGGATTTATACCATTTTGACCAGACCCATCCATCCCAAGGAAGAGATCCAGATCGTGTTGAAACGCCGTCTGGAAAAGATTGTGCTGTATTTTTATCATCGAGGAGGCAGATTCAATGAAGGCGATTGACGGATATACCCGCACCTGCGGGCTGATCGGAAATCCGGTGGAGCATACGCTCTCGCCGGTGATCCAGAATACGCTGGCGGAGCTGACGGATCGTAAGCTGTGCTATGTGCCGTTTAAGGTGGAAGAAGGGCTTCTGGAGGATGCGGTGCAGGGCGCTTATGCGCTGAATCTGCTGGGAGTCAACGTGACCGTCCCCTATAAAAGCGAAGTGCTGCCGTATCTGCGGGAGATTGACCCGCTGGCGGAGACAATCGGCGCGGTGAATACGCTGGTGCGGACGGACGGCGGTTTTAAGGGATATAATACCGATATGCCGGGGCTGTACCGCGCCATGTGCGCGGACGGGGTGCGGATTGCGGGGGAGAAGGTGCTGATTCTGGGCGCGGGCGGCGTGGCGCGGGCCGTGGCGGTTCTGCTTGCACAGAAGGAGGCAGGGGAGATCGTCCTGTTAAACCGCACGTTGGAGAAGGCGCAGCGCGTTGCGCGGGAAGTGAACGAATTGGCCGGGCGGGAGCTGGCGTATGCCATGACGTATCAGGATCACGGCAGGCTCTCCGGTGAGGGACGGTATCTGGCGGTTCAGGCTACCAGCGTGGGAATGCATCCACACGATACGGATGTGGTGCTGGAGGACAGCGCTTTCTATCGGAAAATTCACACCGGATACGATCTGATTTTCAATCCTGCGGACACCCGGTTCATGCAGCTTGTCCGGGCGCATGGGGGAAAAGCATATAACGGTGCGAAGATGCTTCTGTATCAGGGCATCATCGCCTATGAACTGTGGACCGGAGAGGAGATCTCCGGGGAGCAGGCGGAGGCGGTTCTGGCCGCCATGGGATGACGGTGGCCGGGGGGAGCGTTTTGCCCGGAGCGCGGAAAGGAAGCCGATTATGAGCGGAGTAGTGCGTCGAAAGAAAAAGAACCTGATTCTCATCGGGTTTATGGGAAGCGGGAAGACTACGGTGGGGGTGAAGCTCTCCTATCGGCTGCGGATGCCCGTGGAAGATACGGATAAAATGATCGAGAAACGCTGCGGTATGAGCATCAGCGAAATTTTTGCAGACAAAGGGGAGGAGGCGTTCCGTGCCATGGAGACCGGGATTCTGAGGGAGATTGCGGCGCAGGATTTCGGACATATTTATTCCGTGGGCGGCGGCACGCCCGTGCGGGAGGAGAATAGGCCGCTTTTGAGAGCGTGCGGCACGGTGGTTTATCTGCGAGCCAAACCGGAGACGATCTATGAGAGGCTGCGGGGGGATACCACCAGACCCTTGCTTCAGTGCGCCGATCCGCTGACGCGCATCCGAACCTTGATGGCGGAGCGGAGCGCCGCCTATGAGGAGTGTGCGGATTTGATCGTGGATGTGGACGCGCTGGGGACGGAGGATGTGCCGGAGCGGATCGTGCGCGCTCTTAGGGAGGAGGCCGCGCGGGGGAATCCCCAAGAAGACCGGAAGGAAAATCGAAAAGAAGAACGGGAACAACAGGCACAATCAGCACAACAGGAGAAAGAGAGGGCGTATCAAGGGATGAAGCTGTTGGTAATCAATGGACCGAACCTGAATTTTCTGGGGATTCGGGAGAAAGGAATTTACGGGACGCAGGACTATCAGTATCTGCTGGATCTGATTGCAAAGAAGGCCGAGGAGAGCGGGAGCGAGATTTTGGTGTTCCAGTCTAATCATGAGGGAGCCATCATCGACCGGATTCAGGAGGCGTATTTCGACGGAACGGAGGGAATCGTCATCAATCCCGGCGCATACACCCACTACAGTTATGCCATCCGGGACGCGCTGGCGAGCATCACGGTTCCCAAGGTGGAGATCCACATTTCAGACATCACAAAGCGGGAGGAGTTCCGCAGGGTTTCCGTTACGAAAGAGGTCTGCGACTATCAGATTTACGGGAAAGGACTGGACGGCTATCTGGAGGCAGTGGATTATATTTTGGAGCTTTCCCGAAAAAATTAGCGTTTTTTTGCAAAAAACAGTTGAAATGGGAAAGTATTTATATTAGAATGTTATAGAATTATATCGTGAAAATTTTAGGAGGAATAGAGTATGATTTCTGCAGGTGACTTCAGAAACGGTATTACCATTGAGTATGACAACAATGTATACCAGATTATTGAATTCCAGCATGTAAAACCCGGCAAGGGCGCAGCTTTTGTCCGCACGAAGCTGAAAAATATCAAGAGTGGAGGCGTGGTGGAGAAAACCTTCCGCCCCACTGAGAAATGCCCTCAGGCGCGTATTGATAGAAAAGATATGCAGTATTTGTACGCCGACGGCGATCTGTATTATTTTATGGACACCGAGAGCTACGATCAGATTGCCCTCAACGCAGAGACCGTAGGGGACGCGCTCAAGTTCGTAAAAGAGAACGAGATGTGCAAGGTATGTTCCCACAACGGAAGCGTATTTTCCGTGGAGCCTCCCCTGTTTGTGGAGCTTGATATCACGGATACGGAACCCGGATTCAAGGGCGATACCGCCACCGGGGCGACGAAACCCGCGACGGTTGAGACTGGAGCCGTGGTGTATGTGCCTCTGTTTGTAGATCAGGGCGATAAGATCAAGATCGACACCAGAACGGGCGAGTATCTGTCCCGTGTGTAATCTGCTGTAATATCTGTTTCTGACCGGATGCATTGCAAGACAATGGACAAGTTTTTGGAACCGTGTCCATTGTCTTTTTTGTGTACAGGGATTTTGCAATGGAGAAAGGAGCCTGCAGGGACAGGCAGATAGGAGCGGATATGAACGAGAAAATAGGAATGGATATCAGGAGTTTTGCGGAGCTGGCCAGCAGAGCGGTCTCGGAGAGGCTGGGCGGCCGGGGACAGGTGAAATTGCAGGAAGTGCTTAAGAATAACGGGATCATCCTGCAGGGGCTGGTGATTCTGGCGGAAGGGAAAAATATTTCTCCCACCATTTATCTGAATACCTTTTTGGAAGCCTATGAGGCGGGAGTTGCGCTGTCTTGCATCGTGGACAGGATTTTGCAAATCTATGAGGAGGATGTTCCGACACAGAGCATTGATATTGATTTTTTCAGGGAGTTCGATAGGGTACGGGACGGCATCTGTTACCGACTGGTGAACCGTGCGAAGAACAAAGCGCTTTTGGACAGGATTCCGCATGTGGATTTTTTGGATTTGAGCATTTGTTTTTTCTACGCGTACCGGGACTCTGCGCTGGGAGCGGGGTCTATCCTGATCTACAATAACCATGCGGATCTGTGGAGCTGCGGCACGGAGACGCTGATGAGGCTGGCGCAGGAAAACACGCCGCGCATTTTTCCGTGGGAAATCCACGGGATCGGCGAGATGATAGAGGCGGCGGTGCAGGACGGGGATGCGCCCGCTTTGGAGGGGAATGGCGGAGACTGGGAGGTTCCCCTGCAGGTGCTGTGCAATGCCCAGCGGGTTCACGGAGCCGCCTGCCTTATTTATCCGGATGTGCTGGGGACATTGGCGGAGCGGGCGCAGGAGAACCTCTACATTATGCCCAGTTCGATCCACGAGGTGCTGATTCTGGCCGAGAGTCAGGCGGACGATCCCGCTTATCTTCGGGCAATGGTGCGTCAGGTCAACCGCGCGCATGTGGAACCGGAGGAAATTCTTTCTGACAGTCTCTATTTCTATCATCGTCTGGAAAGACATATCGAGATGCATGATGCATAATTTTCATTCTTTTTTTACAAAATCATAGTAGACAGAACAAAACTTTTATGATATGATAATCAGGGTGATGTAACAAAATTGTAACAATTTGCATCCGTAGTCTAATGGATAGAACGAAGGCCTCCGACGCCTTTAATGCAGGTTCGATTCCTGTCGGATGCATTTTACATCACCCTGATTTTTTTGAAAGGAATGTTTATGTGGAAAGATAAATTGCGCTTTGTGCGCGACTACCTGATGAAAAACAGCAAGATCGCCTTTCCCGTCATTGTTGTTGCAGCGGTGGCCGTCACTGTTTCCATCGCTCTGGGCGCGTCAAGCAGGCGCAGCGTCGAGGATATTGTCCCCGGGCAGGATCCGGTTCCGGAGAGTTCTTCTGCGGTGGTGGGGGATGTGCCTTTAGTCGATAACGAGAGCGGAGCGATCAGCGAGTTGATTTATACTTTTTACAATGCGCAGGCATTGGGCGATCTGGAGACGCTTCAGGCGCTGTGCGATGAAATTTCGGAGCTGGATCTTTTGTCTTTTGAGGAGAAGGCTCAATATATTGATTACTATCCTGCGCTGGATATTTATACGAAGCAGGGTATGAACGAGGGCGAGACCATTGTGTATGTCTATTACAGAATGACTTTCGCAAACCACGACGAGGAATTTCCCGGCTATACGTCCCATTATGTGTGTACGGCGGAGGACGGATCGCTTTATATCAAGCGGAGCAATTTCAGCGACGAACTGAACGAGTATATCAGCATGGTCTGCACGCAGGACGACGTGGTGGAGTTCAACAATCATGTCATTGCGGAATATGACGCGTTCAAAGAAGAACACCCTGAGCTTGCCGACTATCCGGAGGAGGTCATGACGCAGGTCAATATGACTGTGGGCGTGAAATGGTCCGAGATGCAGAGCGCGGCGGGATCGGTGTCCGACAATGACGTCTCCACGGAAGAGCCGGGAGGCGGACAGGAGAACAATACGGAGCCTGTGGAACAGGGGCCGATGTATGCCACGGCTACGACTACCGTCAATGTGAGAAGCTCGGACAGCGAACAGGCTGACAGGCTGGGCAAGCTGGCGGGCGGAGAGCGGATTCAGGTGACGGAACAGCGCGTAAACGGCTGGTCGCAGGTGATCTTTGAGAACAAAGAAGGCTATATTAAATCCGAGTACCTGCTGATGGAGGAGAGCGCGGCAGGGTTGGAGGCCATCGGCACGGTGCGGGCGACCACAACGGTCAATGTGCGCGCCGGGGCAAGCACGGAAGCCGCCCAGCTGGGCGTACTCGCCGGAGGCGACACTGCGGAGCTGGTTGCAGTGGAGGGCGATTGGTGCAAGATCAAGTATAACGGACGGACCGCCTATGTGAAGGGCGAGTTTGTGGAGAGACAGTAATGCGGCAGATTGGAATGCGCCGCTCAAGGAAATCCGGCGGGAACACAGCGGGCAGTCAGGATAGAATTGCCATCAGGGAAACCGGAATAAAAGACGACAAAATGGGAAAGCTTCCTGTGGAATGATCCACGGGGAGCTTTTTTGAATGATAAGGAGAAACGAGTATGAAATCACAGGAAGTAACCGTTTACCGGGAAATTCAGCGCAATGCGGAGTCTGCCATCAAGGCGCTCGACACATTGTCCGACAAAGTATATGACGAGAATCTGTCCATGCAGATCTCCAGACAGTCCCTGCAGTATTCCACTCTGCGCGGGAAAGCCGTGGAGGCGCTGCTCGACGCCAAGGCGGAGCCTTACCGCGCCAATCAGATTACGGATATGGTGCAGCGCACGGGTATCCAGTATAATACGCTGTTGAACACCAGCACCGGGCATATTGCGGAGCTGATGATCAAGGAGCGCAATAACGGGGTGCTGGAGATGGAAAAGGTACTCAAGCACAATGAGGAAGCGGGCGAGAAACCCCGGATGCTGGCGCAGGAGCTGATGGATTTTGACAAAAGCAGCATCAGCACGCTCAAGAGCTATCTGTAAAATGTACGCAAGTTGTATACATGTATAATTTTTGTGCAAAGTGCATGAAAAATAAAGGAAAACTTTTACAATTCAGAGGAATAAACTGTGTTGTGAAATTAGGCGAAAGGGTATATAATGGAGAGCGTGGGACAAAGGTGTCTTGGTTATGGGACAACTCTGTCCTACAACTGTTTGTACACCTGAAAGATCGGCATGGCAGAACTTCTTGTGGAAGGAGAACGTTATGTCAGCAGCCCTGTAACTGATTCACACTATTTTAAAGGAGGACATAAAAATGTCATATGTTGATGAGGTCTTTGATTTGGTCGTAGCGAAGAATCCGGCGCAGCCCGAGTTCCATCAGGCGGTGAAAGAAGTTTTGGAATCCCTGAGAGTGGTGATTGAGGCCAATGAGGAGGCATACCGCAAGGACGCCCTGTTGGAGAGACTGGTAACTCCCGAGAGACAGCTGCTCTTCCGTGTTCCCTGGGTGGATGACAAGGGTCAGGTTCAGGTAAACAATGGTTTCCGTGTGCAGTTCAATTCTGCAATCGGGCCTTACAAGGGAGGTTTGAGGCTTCATCCTTCCGTAAACTTAGGAATTATCAAGTTCCTTGGTTTTGAGCAGATTTTCAAAAACTCTCTGACCGGACTGCCCATCGGCGGCGGCAAGGGCGGTTCCGATTTTGACCCCAAGGGCAAGTCCGACAGGGAAGTGATGGCATTCTGTCAGAGCTTTATCACAGAGCTTCACAAATACATCGGCGCGGACACCGACGTGCCTGCGGGCGATATCGGAACCGGTGCAAGAGAGATCGGTTATATGTACGGACAGTATAAGAGACTGACCGGGCTGTATGAGGGCGTGCTGACCGGAAAAGGCTTGTCTTACGGCGGCTCTCTGGCAAGAACCGAGGCTACGGGCTACGGCCTGCTCTATCTGACGGAGGAAATGTTAAAGTGCAACGGCAAGGATATCGCGGGCAAGACCGTTGCGGTATCGGGCGCCGGAAACGTGGCGATCTACGCTATTCAGAAGGCTCAACAGCTGGGCGCAAAACCTGTGACCTGTTCCGATTCCAGCGGCTGGATCTATGACGCAGAGGGCATTGACGTGGCTCTGTTGAAGGAGATCAAAGAAGTGAAGCGCGCAAGACTGACCGAGTATGCGGCTGCAAGACCTTCCGCCGAGTACCACGAGGGCAAGGGCGTGTGGAGCGTAAAATGTGATGTGGCGCTTCCCTGCGCTACCCAGAACGAGCTGGATCTGGAGGATGCGAAGGCGTTGGTGGCAAACGGATGCTTCGCCGTGGCCGAGGGCGCAAACATGCCTACCACCATGGAGGCTACCGAGTACCTGCAGAAAAACGGCGTTCTGTTCTGCCCCGGCAAGGCGGCAAACGCAGGCGGCGTGGCCACTTCCGCTCTGGAGATGAGCCAGAACAGCGAGAGACTTTCCTGGACCTTCGAGGAGGTTGACTCCAAGCTGAAGAATATCATGGTGAACATCTTCCACAATCTGGACGACGCCGCCAAGAAGTACGGCATGGAGGGCAACTATGTGGCCGGAGCGAATATTGCGGGCTTCTTGAAAGTGGCGGAGGCCATGACTGCACAGGGAATTGTGTAGGGTAAAAATGTACAAAATATGAGCAACGCAGGGGCTGTAGATGGCTTTTCTGCGTTGCTCTTTTGTATAATATATATAATAAAAAATAACCTGAAAAACAGTATGATGCGTATAAGATGCTCCATATCGTGGGCTATGTTGCAGACACATAAAAATATAGTAGATGCGAAAAAGACGGATTGCCTGTTCCGAAAATCTGTGTTATGCTCATTGCGGAGAGTAATCGTATACGGGTCTTAGCTTGGCTGAGACGGGTGGTAGCCTCCCTAAACTTACAAAAGAGGGGAGGTGGTGCGAATGGACGTATATGAAATTTTAAGCCTGTTATTTTTGGGTGGTACGTTCTTGGTCGCATTGCTTACCTACATAGATAGGAACGATAAGCGAAAATAAAAATGCTTACCCTGTACTTTAGCCAGTCCGGGTAAGCATTTTTAACCCCAGAGGCTACCACTTTGTAGCGGTTGCTCTCCCTTTATGTTTTTACTTTATCATATGTTGCGGGGAATTACAAGCAGAACTGTGCCAAAAGTGTATGTTGGTAGGGGTAAAATGAAAATGGTTGTATGCGATATGATGCAAAAAGTCTGGAAAGTCGCTAAAATGGGGCAATCTCGTGCAGAGGCCATGACTGCACAGGGAATTGTGTAAGACGTGATGAGATAAAGAGCATAGGAAAATCAGGAATCCCGTATTGAGCCGGAAACGGTGTCCGTGCGGGATTCCTTTTTTGCATGTACCAATGTGCATAAGTCATTGATAAATGCTATAGCATATGCTATATTTTAAAGGTGGAGGGATGGCGTATGGCGTTTGGTGAGATCATTAAGCATATTCGGAAAGAAGTGAAAATGACGCAGGAAGAACTGGCGCATGAGTTGAATGTAAGTTTTTCTACAGTCAATAGATGGGAAAACGGACATAGAGTTCCGAAAAGATTAGCCATCATGTGCCTAATAGAATTTTGTAAGAAAAATGCTGTAAGCATGGATGTAATATCCCAATTAGAAAAACTTTAGTATGGTGGAATTATTGTAGGGGGAAACGAGAAGATAACAGATTCGGAGGAAAATAATGGCAGCAGGAACTACGAATGTAGGGTTTGAGGAGAAGTTGTGGCAGGCGGCAGATAAATTGCGCTCGAACATGGACGCGGCAGAATACAAGCATGTGGTGTTGGGGCTTATCTTTCTAAAATATGTCTCAGATTCATTTGAAGAAAAATACCGACAATTGTTAGCGGAAGGCTACGGAGATGAAGAAGACAGAGACGAATACTTGGCGGACAATATCTTTTATGTGCCTAAAGATGCTCGTTGGAGTGAAATCAAAAGTCATGCCACAAGCACAGATATCGGTAGTGTGATAGATCATGCAATGGATGCAATAGAAAAAGAGAATGATTCATTAAAAGGAGTTCTGACGAAGAATTATTCCCGTCAGGAATTGGACAAGACGAGACTTGGGGAACTGGTGACGCTTTTCACAAATATTGAAGTCGGTTCAACAGCGGCGCAGGAAAGAGACGTTTTAGGCAGAGTATATGAGTATTTTTTGAGTAAATTTGCAAGTGCAGAGGGAAAGCTGGGTGGAGAATTTTATACGCCCTCTTGTATTGTCCGAACGCTTGTTTCTATGATAGAGCCTTTTGAGGGACAGATTTTTGATCCTGCCTGTGGAAGCGGCGGGATGTTCTGTCAGTCGGCACGATTTGTCAAGGAGCATCAGGGAAACGTCAGGGATATTTCTATTTTTGGTCAGGAAAGCAACCCTACCACATGGAAGTTGGCAAAGATGAATTTGGCGATCAGGCAGCTGGAGGCGAATCTTGGAAAGCATAATGCTGATTCATTCCATGATGACCAACATAAGACGTTAAAAGCAAATTACATCTTGGCGAATCCGCCCTTTAACATTTCTGATTGGGGAGGAGAGCGGCTGCAGGAAGACCCGAGATGGAAATATGGTATACCACCTGTTGGAAATGCGAATTTTGCTTGGCTTCAGCATATGCTGTATCATTTAAATCCTGTGGGTGGTGTGGCAGGCACGGTCTTAGCGAACGGTTCTCTGAGTTCCAATACATCAAACGAGGGAAATATTCGCGCTAATATGGTAAAGGGCGATGTTGTGGAATGTATCGTGGCGATGCCCAGTCAGCTCTTTTACTCCACGGGTATTCCGGTTTCGCTGTGGATTATGCGGAAAGGAAAAGGGGAGTATTCCGAGGGGAAGGTTTTGTTCATTGATGCCCGAAAACTTGGACATATGGTGGATAGAAAGGTTCGGGAATTGTCAGAGGATGATATCAGGAAGATTGCAGATACATATCAAAATTGGAGACAGGGAAAGGAATATGAGGATGTTCAGGGATTTTGCAAGGAAGCATCGTTAAAGGAAATCGGGGAACAAAATTATATTCTAACGCCGGGGAGATATGTAGGTATAGAGGAACAGGAAGATGATGGAGAGCCGTTCGAGGAAAAGATGCAGAGATTGACGGCGGAATTGTCAGGGCTCTTTGCGGAATCGCGTGAATTGGAGGATGAAATAAGGAAAAAGTTGGGGGCGATTGGGTATGAAGTCTGAAAAAGCTAAAAATTGGCATTAGGACACCATTAAATGAGTTGGACACTGAGGAACAGACTTATAGCTGCAAGGCAAACAATCCAGATATATGTGGTTCGTCTTACTTGGGTGGGCTATGTGTCTGTGTAAGGGATGATGTAGGCATCTAGTAACCTTATGGAGAAGGAGATATATAAAATTAGAAAAGGAATGACTATGAAAAAGACAAAACATCGTTTGGGTGATATATGTCAGATTATAAATGGAAGAGCATATAAACAAGAAGAATTACAGAGCCAAGGTAAGTACCGAATATTAAGAGTTGGAAATTTTTTTTCAAGGGATAAATGGTATTATTCTGATATGGAACTGGCAGATGATAAATACTGCAACAAGGGTGACCTGCTTTTTGCATGGTCGGCATCATTTGGTCCCAAGCTGTGGAATAGTGAGAAGACGATATATCATTATCATATATGGAAAATGGTTCCTGATAAATGTGTCGATAAGTTGTATTTGTATTATTGGCTGAAAAATAGTGTTTCTTTACTAACAGCAGGTACACATGGAAGTGTAATGGCACATATGACGAAAAGGGAAATGGAAAGTCAAGAGATAGAAATTCCAGACATTGATATTCAGAAAAGAATCGGGTCAATACTATCATTAATAGATAGGAAGATGGAATCAAATGAAAAGATAAACGATAATTTA
>JAMPGV010000057.1 GCA_023663735.1 Muribaculum sp.
ATATTCCGGAATATAGAGTAAAAAGAGAAGATATTATGGTTATATTTCGTAGTTCGTTCAACAAGAATACCCAAGATAGTACCCAAGATAATGATTTGACAGATAAAGAAAAGCGAATACTTATTATATGTAAAGAAGAAAAGAGCAAACAGGAGATTGCAAATCTTATGGGGTACAGAACGATAAAGAGTATAAAGCCGGAAGTGGATTCTTTATTGAAAAAAGGAAAGTTGATAATGTCAATCCCTGATAAACCCAACAGCAAAAACCAAAAGTATATTGTGGTTAAAGAAAAGACTTGAATCCGTTATCAAAAAATATAGTGCAGGAACAACTACTGAGTAATGCAACTAGCGTATTTTCATTAATTTACGAAGAATGGAGACTGCTGTGGAAGCACCGAATTGCAGCCACCAGATAGTAGTATGCCGGAAATAGGTATTGTTTTGCAGCAGTGCTTTCAGAATCATCTATGTGGATGACAGGGTCAAAAGGGATCCATTTACTGTTGAAATCAGACTTCTGTGGATAAAACTACGGAAACTCAAGGTTTTCCATGCCTTGAAATAAGCAGTAAAATATAGTATGATAGATAATAAAATTTTAGATTGGGGATATAATTATGCCGTTTGATTTTAAGAAAGAATACAAAGAATTTTATATGCCCAAGAAGAACCCTGATATTGTGGAAGTACCGGAAATGAATTATATAGCAGTTAGAGGAACCGGAAACCCAAATGAAGAAAATGGAGATTATCAAAATACGATAGGTTTATTATATGGTGTAGCATATACAATCAAAATGAGCTATAAGGGAGCTCATAAAATAAAAGGATTTTTTGAATATGTTGTACCGCCATTAGAGGGATTTTGGTGGCAGGATGGCATGAAAGGTACTATTGATTATAATAATAAAGATACAATGCACTTTATATCAATCATCAGATTGCCGGACTTTGTGACAAAAGAAGATTTTGATTGGGCGATTGAAGAAGCAGCCAAAAAGAAAAAGCAAGATTTTTCGAGAGTTGAATTTCTAAGCTATCATGAGGGAGTCTGTGTTCAATGTATGCACATCGGCAGTTATGATAACGAGCCTGTAACAGTTCATTTAATGCATAAATTTGCAAATGAAAACGGGTATGAACCGGATATAACCGATACAAGGTTACATCACGAAATATATTTAAGCGACCCAAGAAAATGTAATACAGATAAATTAAAGACCGTTATAAGACATCCAATTAAGAAGATACAATAGGGATGCTTTCTTGAAAAGCGAGATATTTTTAAATTGGAAGGCTCCACTCTGTAATCACTTTTCTTACTTTCCTGTCAACATCCATGCGGGTTTCTTTACATTCTTCAGGGTATTTTTTTGCAGCCTGAAAAGCCATTTTGACAAATGCTTCCGAAAAAACAGGCAGCATTGTCCTTAGCATACTCTCCGGAAAGATAAAATGCGTCCCGTGTTCATAAACCGCAATTTCCACTTTGCACTCATGAGGCCTGCTTTTGAGCCTTTCTTCCATTCTTCCTATATACTTAACGGTATCCCACAGGGCATCATCAGAAGCCCCGATCAGCAGGAGACGCCCCTTAATCTTCTCAACTCTGATCATCTCATCTTCTGTATGGGGATGAGCCTTTTCCGAATCATCAAACAGTTTCCATGAATTGATCATATCTCCCGTTCTTTTGCTTTCAGCGGCTATGACCCGCCAGTAATCCGGGTGCTTGTAAACAAACGGCATATAAGGCAGAGGCCTGCCTTTATAGGAAAACAGGGATTCACCCTCTATAGGCCATTCCTTGCAGCCATCCCTTTTGCCCTGCATAAATCCCTGCCAGATAAAATCACTTGGCGTTATGCCTATTGTCAGCGTGATATCCTCAAAATAGGACGCAGCCGTCAGGGCGAGCGTTCCGGTAGTGGAAGCGCCGACTATGCCAATCCTGCCCATACCCTGATTTTTTAACCATTTAATTGCCGTTTCTATCCGTTCCAACGGATAATTATGATGACCATAGTCCTTTTTAGCGGGTGACATAGACATAACATGGACGCCGAGTTTATGTAACCACTTCACGCCGTTTCGTGCCATGTAATCATCCGGATCGTCCCCAAGCATCAAAATAATTGCAGCATCACGGCCTTCCCTGCATTTCCAATATGTCCCATAAAACCCATCCGTTTCGGTACTAAAATGTATTTTTTCCATCACCAATCGCCCTATCTGTTACGTTTTGTATATATCACTGTACCCCGCAAACAATTCCTTAAGAATCGTCGGCATAGGCTTCTCTTTTCAGTCTGAGTTAGTTGTTACTAACTGTTTTTGAGTTTATCATATTCTGAAAAGTATGTCAAGAAAACACCTCTGATTTTCGGACCTGCTCCGATTGCATCATAAGAATTATATTTTCCTTTCTACTGTTGCAATTTGGAACTCCATACCTTTTGCATAGGGCGACTCAAAATACAAAAAGGCTCCCAAAGAAATCCTTTGGAAGCCCTTACTTTACGAATACTCTTAGTCCGCTTTGCCCACGGAGCCGAACAGTTCCATCTTCTCCTTCACGGTAGCTTTGATAGCCTCAGCGCCGGGAGCCAAGAGTTTGCGGGGATCAAATCCCTTGCCCTCCAGATCCTTGCCGGCCTCGATATATTTGCGAGTAGCGTCTGCGAAGGAAAGCTGGCACTCGGTATTCACATTGATCTTGGCCACGCCGAGGCTGATTGCCTTTTTAATCATATCGGCGGGAATGCCTGTGCCACCGTGAAGTACCAGCGGAAGCTCTCCTGTGAGCTGCTGAACCGCATCCAGCGTCTCAAAACTCAATCCCTTCCAGTTGGCGGGATATTTGCCGTGAATGTTGCCGATGCCTGCGGCCAAGAAATCTACGCCCAGATCTGCGATGGCTTTGCACTCCTTGGGATCCGCACATTCGCCCATACCCACAACGCCGTCTTCCTCGCCGCCGATGGAGCCTACCTCCGCCTCGATGGACATGCCCTTGCCGTGAGCCGCCTTCACCAGCTCGGTGGTCTTCTGCACGTTCTCGTCGATGGGATAATGGGAACCGTCAAACATGATGGAGGAGAAACCTGCCTCGATACACTTATAGCAGCCCTCGAACGTGCCGTGATCGAGATGCAGCGCAACGGGAACATCAATGTCCAGATCTTTCAAGAGTCCGTTCACCATGCCGACTACCGCATGATAACCGCCCATGTATTTGCCCGCGCCCTCGGACACACCGAGAATCACGGGAGATCTGCACTCCTTTGCGGTGAGCAGAATGGACTTTGTCCACTCCAGATTGTTGATATTGAACTGACCCACTGCATAGTGGCCTGCCTTTGCTTTTTTGAGCATTTCTGTTGCAGATACTAACATTTTTCTTACCTCCGATTTTTATTTTGTAAATTCGTGCGCCGGGTCGGATCCCGTCCGGCCGCCTCCTTGCCTACACAAGGCTATTATAGCACATCCGTTTCAAAATGAAAATAGGGATTGTGACAGGATTGCCAATCTATTGTCCCGCCGACACCCGGATCTCCACAGCCTTATGGCGGTTCTCGATATAGACGTCTCTGTGGCTGCCGCCGTTCTCCCCGTCCAGCGTCCACGCGATCTCCTCCTCCGATTCCAGCCGGAGGGACGCCGTGCGGAAACAGTACATGAGGCTGGTATCAATATCCCGGTTTAAGAGGGACAGCATAATCTGGTTCAACTCCACCGGATTTCTGGGCGCTTTGATCAGCGTCACCTCGAACACGCCGTCGTCCAGACGGACATTCTTACCCGTGATATTTTTGAACCCGCCCACGGACACGGAGTTGGTAATCATGCCGAAGACAAAATCATCCTCCACCACCTGATCTTCCCACGTCACCTTCACATGCTGGGAATGGATGGCCGGGAGACGCTTCATGCCTTCCAGCAGATAAGCCATGTGTCCCAGCACATTCTTGACGTCTTGATCCGTCTCATAAGATACGTCCGTAAAAATGCCGAAAGCCGCAATATAGACGAACACGTCCCGGTTAAAAGAGCCGATATCGCAGGGAAAATTATGTCCTTCGATGATCCGCCGCGCCGCATCCACCATGTTTTTCGGAAGATTCAAGCTGCCGCCGAAATCGTTGGTGCTGCCCGCGGGGATATAGCCGATGGGCGTGGTATAACTGCTCTGCATCATGCCCGTCACCACCTCGTCCAGCGTTCCGTCGCCTCCGCTGCAGACCACCAGATCATAGATCGGTTTTCTTGCGGCCACCAATTTCACCGCGTCTCCCTGTTTCTGTGTGGGACAGGCCGTGATCTCATATCCGCCCGCCATAAACACGTCCAGAATATCCGCCAGTTTGGTTCTTATTTTTGCCTTGCCCGCCTTCGGATTATAGACAAAGAGCATTTTCTTCTCCGGAGGAAAACTCATAGCGATACCTCTCATTCCGCGCACAGATACATTCGGTTCTGCCGCGGTACAAAAAAGAGCGAGTCCTGCATCATAGGCCTGCCCGCTCTGTCTCATGCGTCTATAATAAGTGTCCGGACCTACTTGCCGCTCAGGAATTTTTCGATGTTCTCCACGGCCAGTTCCTCGTCCTCGCCTTCCGCCGTCACCACAAGGTTCTCGCCGTTGTCCAGCCCCAAGGTCATCATTCCCATGATACTCTTGGCGTTGACTCTCTTGCCCTCTGATTCCACATAAATCCGGCTGTCATATTTGCTGGCTTCCTGTACCATAAGCGCCACCGGCCTTGCGCCCAGACCGCCTTCCAGTTTAATCTGAATTGCTTTTGTCGTCATCTCTCCTCACCTCTCTTTGCCCTGTATTTCCGATTCTATATCCTTTGTTTTTCGGCCCACTCGCTCAGCTTCCGGAGCCTGTGGTTGACTCCCGATTTGCCTACGGGCGGATCCAGATATTTTCCCAATTCTTTCAGAGGCACATCCGGATATTCCAGCCTGACTTCCGCCATCTCCCGCAGATTATCCGGCAGACTCCCCAGCCCCCCGTGATCCCGAATGTACTCGATGTCTTCGATCTGCCGTGTGGCGGCGTTCACCGTCTTGGTGATATTGGCCGTCTCGCAGTTCACCCTTCTGTTGACGGAATTCCGCATTTCCTTCAGAATCCGCCGGTTTTCAAATTCCATCAGAGCCACATGCGCCTCGCAGACATTCAGCAGATCCACGATGCTCTCGCTCTCTTTCAGGTATACCACATAATATTTTTTGCGGGTAAGAATCTTCCCGTCGATGCCAAATCCCCGAAGCACACCCTGCAGCTGACCGGCCTTCCGCCCGTCCGTACACACAAACTCCAGATGGTATCCCTTGGCGGGGTCGTTCACAGATCCCACGCTCAAGAATACCCCCCGCAGAAAGGCGCGCTGACAGCAGGCATTTTTGATGAGGAGCTGGCTCACGGGTTCCTCCAGATCCCCGATCTTGAAGAGGATTTCCCGCATCTGCTCTTCTCCGATTTTCACATCAGTATTTATATTATACAATTTTTCCAATAATGTAAAGCCTTTTCTCGAAACAGATTCATTTTCCGTCTGAAACCCGATTGTGAAGCTGCCGTCCCGGTCTCTGCCATACTGTCCGCAGAAATGCATCATGGCGGCAAACTCCGCCAGCTGGCAGTGTCTGGCACGGCTCACATGTCTGGCCAGTTCTTCCTTGACGTCCTGTGAAAATGACATTTCCTCCGTTCCTCCTCTCATTGTGCCACACGGGCATTCGTTTTGTCGGCGGAACTTGGGATTTGTTTATCTCTGTAGATCCTGTAGCGTGGACTGCGCCATATCCCTGTGGAACAGCTTGATACCGTAATGCCCCTGATCCTTCATCCGATTGTAGAGTTCGTTGGCCAGCGTCACGCTGCGGTGTTTCCCACCGGTACAGCCGATGGCGATCACCAGACGGTACTTTCCCTCTTTGATATAGTTGGGAATCAGAAACAGGATCATATCTATGAGTTTCCCCAGAAAGACGTCTGCCTCCTGAAAACTCATCACATACTCCTGCACCTCCCTGTCGTTTCCGGTCTTGTGTTTCAGTTCGTCTATATAGAAGGGATTGGGCAGGAACCGCACGTCGAACACCAGATCCGCATCCGAGGGAATCCCGTGTTTGAAACCGAAGGACATGACCGTCACCATGAGACTATTGTATTCTTCATTGGAGACAAAAATGCGGTCAAGTTCCGCCTTCAGATCCCGGGTCAGCAGATTGGTGGTGTCGATGACATAATCCGCCATGGTGCGGATCGCATGAAGCACCTCCTGCTCCCTGCGCACACCGTCCTCCACCCTGCCGTCCGCCGCCAGCGGGTGGATACGTCTGGTCTCCTTATAGCGCTTAATCAGCACCTGCTCGGAGGCCTCCATGAACAGAATCTCATATGGGAAACCTTTGTCCTTCAGACCCCTCAAAATCTCTGTCGTCCTTTTGAACGACTGATCCGCGCGCACGTCAAGCCCCAGCGCCACTTTGGTGATCTCGCTGTTGGGCATGGTGATCAGCTCCACAAACTTCTCGATCAGCGAAGCCGGCAGATTATCCACACAGTAAAATCCTGTGTCCTCCAACATTTTCAGAGCGCTGCTCTTCCCGCCGCCGCTCATTCCCGTCACAACCACAAATCTCATATGCGCCTCATTTTCTCACATCTCGCCCAGAAAGACGATCTCCGGCTCCAGTTCCACGCCGAAACGCTCTTTCACGCGCCTTTGTACCTCCCAGATGACGTCCATGATATCCGCCGCGGAGGCGTTGCCTGTATTGACCACAAAACCACAGTGTTTATCCGATACTCTTGCGCCGCCCACCTGATACCCTCTAAGTCCCGCCTTCATAATCAGTTCCCCGGCAAAATATCCCTCCGGCCTTTTGAACGTGCTTCCCGCGCTGGGAAATTCAAGGGGCTGCTTCTCCCGCCTTTTCACCGCAAGTTCCTGCATTTTGGCGGCGATCTCCGCCGGATCCGCGGCCTCTAAGTCAAACACAACCTCCGTCACGATAAAAGGCTTCCTGCGGATGGTACTGTAGCGATAGCCAAATTCCATCGTCTCGTTATCCAGCTCCAGAATCTCGCCGTTTTTATCCAACACCTGAACCAGCGACACCACCTGACTCAGCTCTCCCCCATAGGCGCCGGCGTTCATCACCACGCCGCCGCCCACGGTTCCGGGAATCCCGGAAGCGAATTCCAGCCCGGTCAGCCCGCCTTTCTGTGCGGCCGCGGCTGTCTGCGCCATGGAAGCCCCCGCACAAGCTCTGATCCGGCTGCCTTCCCGGACGATGCCGTTCATTTTTCTGCCCAGCTGCAGGACGATTCCCTGATAACCGTTGTCGCTGACCAAAAGATTGCTCCCGTTGCCCACGATGGTAAAGGGGTATTCCACCTGATACAGAAATTTTTGTATCTTCCGTAACTGCTCCGAGGTCTCGATCTCTACCAGACATTCCGCGGGACCGCCCACACGAAAGGTGGTGTGGAGAGCCATCGGCTCCTGTAAATGTATGTTGTCCTCCGGAACATACCCCCGCAGGGTCTCCATCATTGCGCTGCTAATCATCTCATACTGCCTCTCCAGAACACTCTCTTAATCATATTATAAGCACGATATCTATTATACGTTGTTTCGCAGTATTAATCCTGCCGCGCCGTAAATACCCGCATCGTTTCCCAAGGTGGCCAGCGCAAATTTCGCGCCTCTGCAGGCCTTGAAGGCATATTTTTGGAAAACAGGCTCCACAAACGATATCAGGATTTCTCCCGCCTTGGACACGCCGCCGCCGATGACGAAGATCTGCGGATTCGCCACCGCCGCCACCAGCGCCAGTCCCTTGCCCAGATATTCCCCAAACTGTCCTGCAATCTCCAGAGCGGCTTCATCCCCCGCCTTCACCGCGTCAAACACCGCTTTGGCGGTCAGCTCGCCTTCCCGCAGGACGCTGGCCTTGCCGTCTCTCTCTAACCTGCGTCTGGCTAACCGCACAATCCCCGTGGCGGACGCATACTGTTCCAGACAGCCGTAGTTGCCGCAGCCGCAGACCTCGCGTTCTCCGTCCTCTACGTGCATATGCCCGATTTCGCCGCCTGCCCCGGTAGCTCCCGTCAGGATTTTCCCATCCACAATGATACCGCCGCCCACGCCGGTTCCTAAAGTGACGGCCACCAAATTCTCATATCCTTTGCCGCCGCCCTGCCACATTTCTCCGAACGCGGCCACGTTAGCGTCGTTGGCGGCCTTTACCGGAATCGGAAGATTTAGGTATCCGCGCATCTTCTCCGGGATATTGAACACGCCCCAGCCCAGATTGACGGCGCCGTTTACCAGCGTCCCTTCGTCGTCCACGGCGCCAGGCGCGCCCACGCCGATTCCGGCGGTCTCCTCTATGCCGATTCCCTTTTCCTGCAGCTTTCCACGGAGGCTCTCCGCCACATCGGGCAGTATGGCCGCGCCGCCGTCCTGCGTCCTCGTAGGAATCTCCCACTTGTCCAGCACGCGTCCCTCCGCGTCAAAAAGCCCCATCTTCACCGTGGTACCGCCGATATCTACTCCAAAGGCGTATTTACTCATCCTCTTCCTCGTCCCTTCTCTTTGCCAGCGAATTCTGCACACGCGCATACAATTCCTTGGCGGCGTTATAGCCCATGGCCTTCTGGCGGTGGTTGGCCGCAGCGGACTCGCAGATCAGCGCCAGATTCCTGCCGGGGCGGATCGGAATCGTATGGCATACCACCTTGTTGCCCAGATACTCGGTATAGTTCTCCTCCAGCCCCAGCCTGTCGTATTCCTTGTCCTTGTCCCACTCTTCCAGCCGGATGACCATGTCCACCTGCTGGGTATCCATAACGGCTATCGCACCGAAAAGCGCCTTCACGTCCACGATGCCGATACCCCTCAGCTCAATGAAATGTTTGGTGATATCCGGCGCGGAACCCACCAGCGTGTCGTCGCTGACTTTTCTAAGCTCCACCACGTCGTCCGTCACCAGACGGTGTCCTCTCTTAATCAATTCCAGCGCGGCCTCCGATTTCCCGATGCCGCTCTCGCCCGTGATCAGCACGCCGATGCCGTAGACGTCCAGCAGCACGCCATGGACGGAGATGCAGGGCGCCAGCTTTACATTCAACCAGCGGATGATCTCCGCCATAAAAGCGGAAGTGGTTTCCTTGGTGGAGAGAATCGGCACCTGATTGCGCACCGCGGCCTCCAAGAAAATCTCGTCCGGCCGCAGATCCCGGCAAAACACGATACAGGGTATGTCATAGGCCAGAAATTTCTCATAGATCTCCCGCTTCTGCTCGTCATTTAGGCGTTCCATATAAGAATATTCCACAAACCCGATAATCTGCAGCCTGCTAGCGTCAAAATTCTCAAAATATCCCGCCAGCTGCAGTGCGGGCCGGTTGATCTCGGCCAGTGTGATGCGGTGCTTTTTCAGCTCAATCTCCGGCGTCAGATTCTCCAATTTCATTTTTTCGATTACACGGGTCAGACTCACACTTGCCATCATCGGCCTCCATCCTGCGGTTGCATTTTTATCCAGTCTATCATTCCTAAATTTCTTTGTCAATCAAACACACGGTCTATTCCTGCGGCGCGCGCTGCTCTTTTTCCGCAAAAAAAGCGAGAATGGCGTCCACCGTCCGCTCGTTCAGCTCCGGCACCTCCAACAAGCGTTCCCTGTCCGCGCCGCGGATCTCCTCCAAGGATTTAAAATGCCGCATCAGCGCCTTCCGGCGGGCAGGCCCCACGCCGGGGATATCGTCCAGCACGGATTTCACCTGCGCCTTGCTCCGCAGCGAGCGGTGATACTCGATGGCGAACCGGTGCGCCTCGTCCTGAATGCGGGTGATCAGCTTGAACCCTTCGGAATGGGTGTCGATGGGCAGCTCCACATTATTAAAATACAGTCCTCTCGTGCGGTGGTTGTCGTCTTTTACCATGCCGCAGACCGGAATGCGGATCCGCAGCTCCTCAAGCACTTCCAGCGCGATGTTCACCTGTCCTCTTCCGCCGTCCATGAGCAGCAGATCCGGAAACTTGGTGAAACTGCCGAATTCCTTCTCAAGATCCTTGTCCCGGAGCGTTTTCTGTTCCTCCATGCCATGAACGAAACGGCGGGTCAGAACCTCCTTCATGCAGGCGTAATCATCCGGTCCGGACACGCTCTTAATGCGGAACTTTCGGTAATCGCTGCGCTTGGGTTTTCCCTTCTCATAGACCACCATGGACCCCACGTTCTCAAATCCGTTGGTGTTGGAGATATCGAAGGCCTCCATGCGCTCGATTCCGGGCAGCCCCAGAAGCGCCGCAATCTCCTTTACCGCGCCGATGGTGCGTCCCTCCTCCCGCTTCAGGCGCTCTCTGTCCTGACTCAAAATCAGCTTCGCGTTCCCCGCCGCCAGCTCCACCAGCTTCTCTTTGCTGCCGATTTTGGGTACGCGCAGATACACTCTGCCTCCCCTCCGCTCCGTCAGCCACTTCTCGATCAGCGCCGCATCCTCAATCTCGTATTGGAGCATCAATTCCCGGGGAATAAAGGGCGTTCCCGCATAAAACTGCTTCACAAATTCCTGCAGGATGCCCGCCTTGTCCCTTTGTGACACATTTGTCATATAATAATGTTCCCTGCCGATCAATTTGCCCTCCCGCACAAAAAATACCTGTACCACGGCCTCCTGCTCATCCTGATAGAGGGCGATCACATCCTTGTCCTCTCCCACGCTGTCGGTGATTTTCTGCTTCTGGGATACGGACTTCACACTGTTGTACAGATCCCGGTACCGGGCGGCCTCCTCAAATTCCATGTTCTCCGCAGCCGCCTTCATCTGGCGTTCCAGCTCCTTCAGAATCGGCCCGTAATTCCCGTTGAGGAAGGACAGCGCGCACTCCACCTGCTGTCTGTACGTCTCTTTGTCCACCTTGCCCTGACAGGGAGCCTGACATTGGCGGATATGATAATTCAGACAGGGTCTGTCCAGCCCGATATCTCTGGGCAGAACGCGGTTGCAGGTACGGAGCATATAGAGTTTGTTCAGAAGCTCGATCGTGTCCTTCACCGCCCCAGCGCTGGTGTATGGCCCGAAATATTTGGACCGGTCTTTCTTCATGGTGCGGGAAAACTGGATTCGGGGGAAATCCTCCCCCACCGTCACCTTGATATACGGATAAGTCTTGTCATCTTTTAACAGCGTATTATACTTGGGAGAATGTTCTTTGATCAGATTGTTCTCCAGCACCAGCGCCTCCAGCTCGGAATCGGTCACAATATACTCAAAACGGGCAATGAGGGAAACCATTTTGTCGATGGCCGGCCCTCTGCCGATGTGTTCCCGAAAATAGGAACGCACACGGTTGTGGAGATTGACCGCCTTGCCCACATACAAAATCGTATCCCTCTGATCGCGCATGATATAGACTCCCGGCTCCTGCGGAAGCTTTTTTAACTCTTCTTCAATATTGAACATGCCGTTCAATCCCCTCAAATCCCGCACGGCCATCCGGCGCGGCGCAAATCCGTGCGCATCCGCCGAAGGCTCTGAGGAAGCGATGCTTTCATCAGCGCTTCCCTAGTCGATTCTGCCGTTGGAGAACAGGCCTCTGGCGGAACCATCCGCATCTTGTCCTGCATTCCGTCCTGCGCCCTGTCCTGCATCCGGATTCCCGGCGGTATCCGCATCGGCGTCTGGCTCGTCCGCCCCAGAATGTCCTGCGGTGTCGGAATCCGCAGTCTTCTGCAAGCCCATCCAGCCTTCGATGTGCAGGCCGGCGTCCGCATCCAGCAGTTTGTCTGCTTTTACGTCTTCCTTTATCTCTTCTTTTGTATCTCTTTTTGTATCTCCTTTGGCCTCTTCTGTCGTATCTTCCTTTTTCTCTTCCGGCTCGGGCAGGCCTTTCGCCTCACGGAAAATCTTCATGAATTCCTTGCCCGTGATGGTCTCTTTCTCGATCAGGAAAGCCGCCAGCTTGTCCATAACGTCCCTGTTCTCGCGGAGCATTTCCAGCGCTTTCTCATAGCTCTCCCGGATGATCTCCACCACTTCCGCATCGATGGCCGCAGCCGTCTCGTCGCTGCAGTTCAAGGCCGTCCGTCCCTCCAGATACTGGCTCTCCACCGTGGCCAGACTCACCAGTCCGAACCGCTTGCTCATGCCGTAGCGCACCACCATGTTGCGGGCGATCGCCGTAGCGCGCTCAATGTCGTTGGCCGCGCCGGTAGTCACCGTCTCGAACACCACCTCCTCGGCGGCGCGTCCGCCCACCAGACTCACCAGAAGATCTTTAAGCTCCGCCTCCGTGTTGAGGTATTTTTCCTCCTCCGGCACCTGCATCACATAACCCAGCGCCCCCATGGTGCGGGGTACGATCGTAATCTTCTGCACCGGTTCGGAATTTTTCTGCAGCGCGCTGATCAACGCATGTCCCACCTCGTGATAGGACACGATCTTGCGCTCTTCCTTGCTCATAATGCGGTCTTTTTTCTCTTTTCCCACCAGAACCACCTCAACCGCGTTGAACAGATCCTGCTGGTTTACGAACTCCCGCTTCTCCTTGACGGCATTGATGGCCGCCTCGTTAATCATATTGGCCAGATCGGATCCCACCGCGCCGCTGGTGGCAAGGGCGATGGCGTCCAGATCCACCGACTCGTCCATTTTCACGTCCTTGGAATGCACCTTCAGAATCTCCACGCGCCCCTTCAAATCCGGCTTGTCCACGATAATCCGCCTGTCAAAGCGTCCCGGGCGCAGCAGCGCCTTATCCAGAATCTCCGGCCTGTTGGTGGCCGCCAGAATCAAGATACCCTTGGAACTGTCGAAACCGTCCATCTCGGACAGCAGCTGGTTCAGCGTCTGCTCCCGCTCCTCGTTGCCGCCGCCGTACTTGGAATCACGGCTGCGCCCGATGGCGTCGATCTCGTCGATGAAAACGATACAGGGAGCGTTCTTGGTGGCCTCCTTGAACAGATCGCGCACACGGCTTGCACCCACGCCCACATACATCTCGATAAAGTCGGAACCCGTCAGGGAGAAAAACGGCACCTTGGCCTCGCCCGCCACCGCTCTGGCTAACAGCGTCTTCCCCGTTCCCGGAGGTCCCACAAGCAGCGCCCCCTTGGGAAGCTTCGCGCCGATCTTGGTATATTTTCCCGGATCGTGCAGGAAATCCACAACCTCCACCAAGGACTCCTTGGCCTCATCCTCGCCCGCCACATCCTTGAAGGTCACGCCCGTCTCCTTCTGCACATAAACCTTGGCGTTGCTCTTTCCCACGCCCAGAGGCCCGCCCGCGCCGTTCATCTTGCGGAACATAAAACCCATCAGAATCCAGATCAGCACCAAAGGCAGCACAATCGTGAGCAGAATATCCACCCATCTGCTGTCCGACACCACACGCTGGGCCGTGATGCCCTTTTCTTCCAGTCTGGCGGTCAACGTGGTAAGATCTTCCATCATGCGGGTGTTATAACTCTCCCCTTTGAGCTTGATCTGATCCCCGTATGCCTGTAGAAAAACCGCCATGAAGGGACTCATTTTCTCTTTCTGAGCCTGTTCGTCATATTTCAAAGTCACATTAATCATAGACTTTTCATAATTGACCAGCACGGACTCCACCTTGTCCTCCCGCAGATCCTGAAGAAATTTGGTGTACTCCTGCTCCTCCTGACCGCTTCCTCCCAAAAGCAGTCCCGAGAAGAGCATCACCAGCAAAAAGGAACCGACCATGGCCGCCACGATAATCCCTATGCTCGGCCTGTTGTTGGGCTGGTTATGATTGTTGTTATTATGATTTGCCTGAAAATTATCCATAACTACTCCGTTTCCCGGCCGTATGCCGATATGTTTCATTATAAAGACAGTTTTACCATAAATCAATAAAAGAAATATTAAATATTCCCCCTTCACCATTGATTTTGAACTGATTTTTATGTATGATGGTACAGGATACCGACGGTATATCTGCGCGTCACGGACGGCGGGAACAGCGCCCGCCGCGGACAGAAGAGGGTGCTTATGGGAAAAACAGGTTTTGACAACGAGAAATATCTGCGGATGCAGTCCGAGAAAATCAAAGAAAGAATCGCGGCTTTCGGCGGGAAACTCTATCTGGAATTCGGCGGGAAACTGTTCGACGACTATCACGCCTCCCGCGTACTGCCCGGCTTCAAACCGGACAGCAAGATCAATATGCTGGCGCAGTTAAAGGATCAGGCAGAGATCGTCATCGCCATCAACGCCGCCGACATCGAGAAAAACAAGGTGCGCTCCGATCTGGGCATCACCTACGATCTGGACGTACTCCGGCTCATCGACGCGTTCCGCGGCTACGGTCTGTATGTGGGCAGCGTATGCCTTACACGTTTTGCAGGACAGCCCAGCGCCGTCGCTTACCAGAAGCGGCTGGAGTCTCTGGGAATGAAAGTTTACCGTCATTATCCCATCGAAGGATATCCCTATAACATTCCCCTGATCGTCAGCGACGAGGGCTACGGCAGGAACGAATATATCGAAACCTCCCGTTCTCTGGTGGTTATCACTGCGCCGGGGCCGGGCAGCGGCAAAATGGCAACCTGCCTCTCCCAGCTCTATCACGAATACAAGAGGGGCATCACGGCCGGATACGCCAAATACGAGACATTCCCGATCTGGAATATCCCCCTGAAACATCCCGTGAATCTGGCCTATGAGGCCGCCACGGCGGATCTGAACGACGTCAACATGATTGACCCCTTCCATCTGGAGGCCTACAACGAGACCACCATCAATTATAACCGCGACGTGGAAGTGTTCCCCGTCCTGCGGACCATGTTTGAAAAAATTATGGGAGAATGCCCTTACAAGTCTCCTACCGACATGGGCGTCAATATGGCCGGATACGGTATCGTGGACGACGAGGCCGTCCGGGCTGCCGCCAGACAGGAAATCATCCGCAGGTATTACGACACCCTCTGCCAGAAGCGTCAGGGCAAGGCAGACGACGAACAGCTGATGAAAATTGAGCTTCTGATGAAGCAGGCTGCGATCACCACGGAGGAGCGGCCGGTCATCAGCGCCGCCAAGATCAAGGCCGCCGCAACCGGGGAACCGGCCACGGCCATCGAGCTGCCGGACGGCCGCCTCATCACCGGCAAGACAAGCGAACTGCTGGGGGCTTCCTCCGCCATGCTGCTGAACGCCTTAAAGACGCTGGCCAATATCGACGACGACGTGCAGCTGATCTCCCCCACCATCATCGAGCCGATCCAGAACTTGAAAGTAAAACATCTGCGCAACAAAAATCCCCGGCTCCACACGGACGAGCTTCTGATCGCGCTGTCCATCTGCGCCGTCACCGACGAGAAGGCCAAACGCGCTATGGAACAGCTCCAGAATCTGACAGGCTCCGAGGTACATTCCAGCGTCATCCTCTCGCAGGTGGATCGGAAAGTCCTGCGAAAACTGGGCGTCAATCTGACCTGCGAACCGGATTACCAGACCCAGAATCTGTATCATACATAATTTTCATAATGGACAACGCACACACAAAAGATTTGACAAACTTGTTTTCTGTGATAAGATTAGATGTGATAAGATTAGATCAGAAATAACATCTGAACAGAAAGAAGATTTAGAAAGAGGATTCAGAAATAGAGTTCAGAAGCAGAATGGATAAAAAGAGCGATGAGGCTCCCGCAGGGAACGCAGGGAGGATTTCGCTCTTTTTTCTTTCCGTTTTTATGATTTTGCGTTTTTATGATTTTATGGTCTTTATGATTTTTCATCCGAAGGAGGACAGTATGGTAAAATATGTATTCGTAACAGGCGGCGTAGTCTCGGGTCTTGGAAAGGGAATCACAGCCGCTTCGCTGGGCAGACTCTTAAAAGCCAGAGGCTATAAAGTCACTATGCAGAAATTTGATCCCTACATCAATATCGATCCCGGAACCATGAACCCCATCCAGCACGGCGAAGTATTTGTCACGGACGACGGTGCGGAGACGGATCTGGATCTGGGACATTATGAGCGGTTTATCGACGAGAGTCTGGACAAAAATTCCAATGTGACCACCGGAAAGGTGTATTGGTCCGTACTTCGGAAGGAGCGCAGGGGAGACTACGGCGGCGGCACGGTTCAGGTGATTCCGCACATTACCGACGAGATCAAGAGCCGCTTTTACCGCAATTTTAACGACAGCGACATGCGCATCGCCATCATAGAAGTGGGCGGCACGGTGGGCGATATCGAGAGCCAGCCTTTTCTGGAATCCATCCGCCAATTCCAACATGAGGTGGGCCACGAAAACGCTATTTTGATTCATGTGACGCTGATTCCCTATCTCCACGCCTCCGAGGAACTCAAGACCAAGCCCACGCAGGCCAGCGTCAAAGATCTGCAGGGAATGGGACTGCAGCCCGATATCATCGTCTGCCGCAGCGAACATCCTCTGGACGTCGGCATCAAGGACAAAATTTCTCTCTTTTGCAATGTCCCCAGCCGCCACGTGCTGCAGAATCTGGACGTGGAATATCTCTATGAGGCTCCTCTGGCCATGGAAAAAGAACAGCTGGCGCAGGCCGCCTGTGAATGTCTGCATCTGGACTGCCCCGAACCGGATCTGGCGGATTGGGAGCGTATGGTCAACGACTTAAAACATCCCACCGACGAAGTGACCGTCGCTCTGGTGGGCAAATATGTGGCGCTCCATGACGCCTATATCAGCGTGGTGGAAGCGCTGAAACACGGCGGCATCACCAACCACACCACCGTCGCCATCAAGTGGATCGACTCCGAGACCGTAACGCCCGAAAACGCCGGAGAACTTCTGGCCGGATGCAACGGACTCATCGTCCCCGGCGGCTTCGGCACACGGGGCATCGAAGGCATGATTCATGCCATTCACTATGCCCGCACCCATGAACTTCCGTTTCTGGGACTCTGTCTCGGTATGCAGCTCACCATCGTGGAATATGCCCGGAACGTTCTGGGCTATGCGGACGCCCACAGCACGGAATTAAACCCCGCCACCGCCCATCCGGTGATCGCCCTGATGCCCGATCAAAACGGCGTGGAGGACATCGGCGGCACTTTGCGTCTGGGAGATTATCCCTGTCTGTTGGATCGTTCCTCGAAAGCCTACGCCCTCTACGGCGAAGAAATCATCCACGAAAGACACCGCCACCGCTATGAAGTCAACAACGATTTTAGAACCCAGCTTACACAAAAGGGGCTGTGCCTCTCCGGCACCTCCCCCGACGGACGCATTGTGGAAATGTGTGAATTGAGCGGACATCCGTTTTTCATCGCCACACAGGCGCATCCCGAACTGAAATCCCGCCCCAACAGGCCTCATCCTCTCTTTAAAGGGTTTGTGGGCGCGGCATTGCAGCACAAAAAACATTCCTGACAGTATCCGGAGAATCCGGATTACTCCGTGCCGTCATCCCCGAAGATCGCCAGCAGGGCTTCATGAGCCGTCAAAGGCTTCGCAGGTTCTTCGGGGGTGTCTGGATTTTCCCCATTCCCAAGCTCCGCCTCTTCCGGAACGCTTTCTAAAGTCCCCGCCTCTTCCGGGACGCTTTCCAAAGTCCTCGCTTCTTCCGGGACGCTTTCCAAAGTCCCCGCCTCTTCCGGGACGCTCTTTACGATCTCGACATTCTCCGCACGATCCATCCCGTCATAAATCCGATCGAAAGCTTCCTGCGCCTCTCTCAGCGCCCGGCGGGCTTTCTCATACGCTTCGCGGGAGGCTTCCGCCTGCGCCTGCGCATTCCGCACCTCTTCTATGTATCTGCGCAGACCCGGATCCGTCTTCTCAAACACCAGAATTCCACTGTCGTCTCCATCTGTGACATATCTGTCATAATTGTCGTCGGTGGGAATCCCCTTGTCGATCACCGGATCCGTGGGCGGCACATACACAAGACTGCTGCCGTCCCATACCGTGACGGACACCAGCTTGTTTTCCACGGAAGCAACCTCTCTCTCACAGGTTCCCTCATAGGCATATTTGGCGTCTTTATGAGAAAGCCGCATATCCGCTTTCCCCACGGAAGGCACATCCAGCCTTGCGCGCACACTCACCAGAGTGGACGCCGCTTTGTCCGCATAGATCACCTCTTTGATTCCGGCGGAAATACCGCCGTTCAAACCGCGGGCCGCAATCTTCTGCGCTGCCAGAACCGCATTCTCCACGGCCAGATCGTCCGCCCCGGCAATGGTCTTCGCCGACCCCTGCGCCGTGACGCTTCCGCGCATCACATAAGATACCTCCGGCTTGGAATTTTTCCAGTCGATTTGTTCCGGGTTCAACAGCTCGCTGCCCTCCGGAAGCTGGGATAATATGACAGATGTGTCATTGTTTTGCCCTCTGCCGCGGAATCCCTGCTTTAAACTGACCGTTGCCGTATAACGTTTCGTATAGGAAACCGTTACCATACCGCCCTTCATCTGAAAGGTTTTGATGGTATTCATCCAGCCCACGTTTTCCGTCACGTCGGCCTCTAGATTCTCACAGGAAATGTCGATGACATGAAATCCCTTCTCATCCAGATACTCGCTGATCGGTTTCGCAAACTGTCTGCGGAGATTCTCCTCATCGCTCTCGGACGCATCGAATCCCTCCACGCCCTTTCCAAGCTTTCTGGAGATCCCCGAAAGCTCGACAGAAGTGGTATATACGGGGATAAAGTCAAACTCGGCGACCGTGGTTCCCTCCATGTTGACGTCCACCTTCAGATTGCCCTCGCCCTCCTGCAGCTCCTGCTCCGCGGCGGCTCTTGCGGCGTCCGCGCTGTCGTAAATAGGTTCTCCGCTCGCAATTTTCCGGGTCTGCGCTATGACGGTGGTCACATCGTTGGTCACGCTGCATACCAGCTGACCCGTTTTGCCGATGGAGTACCGCTCCTGCTCATTGTCGCCCAGAAACACTCTGACATTGTCCCGGCTCTCCTCGGCGGCATCGACGATCACGGTAGTCTCGCCCTCGCAGAGTTCCCCCGCCGCATTCCTTGCTTTGCAGAAATAGACGTCGTCCGCCTTGACGATCTCACCCTGACCGGACAGTTCCTGCAATTCCTCCACCGAGAACGACCGGGATACCGTCTCGCCGTCCTCCGCAAGAAGCACATATTTTTCGGGTTTCCCCGGTTCTACCACCACATTCTCAAAGGTCTTCTCGAACAGGATCAAGCTCTTCCCGTCCTCATCCACTTTATATTGATAACCTGCGCTGCGCTTCCTGCCGGAAGAATCCGTAAAAACAGCTTCGATATAATCCCGCCCGGAGTCTCCGGATCGCGTGAAAGCCGCATCCAGCTTCACCGTCCCGCCCTCCTGCAGCGCTTGCGGCAGATAATAGCACTCCAGAAGCAGCCTGCATTTTCTATCCAGATCCGCTCTCTCCGGGACGTCCTTCTCCTCCAGCCCGGCAAGTTCCATCACGCCTTTCTGGCGCTCCGTGAAAGCACTCTCCCGCATACTGCGGTATGCCTTGCCCTCCGCCTCTCTGGCTTCCTCTAACGCCTCTCTGGCCGCTGCTTCCTCCGCCATTCCATTCCGATTGTCATCCATTCTTTTTCCCGTCCTCTGTCATATGATCCAATCCGCTCAAAGATTGTCTTCGATCCAGTCGCACAAATCCTCCGAGGACATACCGCCCACCTGCGTAGCCACAGGCTGTCCGCCTTTATAGATGATGAATGTGGGAATATTGGCCACGCGGTATTTCTGTGTCAAAGGCATATTTTCGTCCGTGTTGCATTTTCCCGTCTTCAGCTTCCCGGCATACTCCTCCGCAATCCGCTCCACAATGGGAGCCATCATCTTGCAAGGCCCGCACCAGTCCGCATAAAAATCCACCAACACCGGCAGATCCGCCTGTAACACTTCCGCCTCAAAATTTTCCGTTGTAAACTTGTATTCCATTCTTTCCTCCGTTCCGCCTCTTGGGCTGCCGTCTTCTACTTTTCATCGCTTCTAGTATTCCTTTATCTGCCAATAATATACTTGCAGATCGGGTTGCCCATGGACGAAAAACGCTCCTCATATTCCGTCATCACGTTCCCCTCCATCAGTTTCCCGTCACTGTGCAGGTCATAAGTCACGGCCTCCGCATACCATCCTGCGGCTGCAAGCTCCTCCACCGCAAACCGAAACAGCTCCAGATTGTCCGTCTTGAACTCCAGCCTGCCGTCCTTTTGCAGGATCACATCATAGCGAGCCAGAAACTGCCGGGACGGAAGCCTTCTTCCGGCATGTCTGTCCTTAGGCCACGGATCCGAGAAATTCAGATAAATCCGCCCCACCTCGCCGGGTGCGAACACTTTCGCAATATGCTCCGCATCCATACGGATAAAGCGCAGATTGGGAAGCTCCTGCGCCTCCATCTTCTGAACCGCCCTGAGCAGCACGCTGGAATACTTCTCAATTCCCACATAATTGATATCCGGATGCTCCTTGGCCATCGTATAAATAAACCGCCCTTTTCCCATTCCGATCTCGATATGAATCGGATGATCGTTTCCGAACAAATCCCGCCACCTTCCCGGACATTCCAACAACGACTCCTCCGGCACCACATAGGGACTCTGGGCAATACGCTCCCGCGAACCTGTTATATTCCTCAATCTACTACAATATATTTATGGTTAATATCCCTTACAGCCAGTAAGGAATTATCC
>JAMPGV010000058.1 GCA_023663735.1 Muribaculum sp.
ATGAGCAGGCGCTGCATATCGTGGAACAGTATTGGACGAAGCAGGTAGGGTAAATGAGCGGGCAGATTCTGGATACCGGGCTGAAAGGGCTGATTACCATAGCGGCGTATTATGGCATTCCGGCGGATGCGCCCGGTATCATACATGCGTTTTCCTTACAGGATCACAAGATGACGGAGCAGGATATTGTGAGGGCGGCGAAGAGCCTTCGCTTGAAATGTCGATGTGTCCGAGCCAATCGTTACTCGATTGCCAAGATGGCGCTTCCGGCTATGTTGAAACTGAAAGATGACACCTATGTCATTCTTGCGAAAGCGGCGGCGGAGAAACTGTTGGTGCTATATCCTTGGGAGAGGGCGCCGCGCGCTTTGGCGATGGAGGAATTACTTGAGATCTGGGGCGGGGAGGTTTTTCTCTTTATCCCGAGAGATCGAAAGAACCGGGACGTCAAATTTGGTTTCCGGTGGTTCTTTCCGTCTATCCTCAAGTATAAGCGTCCCCTGCTGGAGGTTTTGCTGGCGGCCTTTGTCATGCAGATTCTGGGCGTGTGTTCTCCGCTGATCACACAGTCCGTCATAGATAAAGTGTTGGTACATAACAGTCTGTCTACGCTGGATGTGTTGACGATTGCGCTGCTTGCAATGGTGGTTTTTGAGACGGTTTTGTCCGTGGCCAGAAATTATATTCTGGCGCATACGACCAGCAAGATTGATGTGATTTTAAGCAGCCGTCTGTTCGATCATTTGTTCAAACTGCCGCTTCGCTATTTCGAGAGCAGACGGGTAGGGGACACGGTGGCGAGAGTGAGGGAGCTTGAGAACATCCGCAGGTTCTTGACGGGCGTTCCCATGATGACATTTCTGGACTGTATGTTTCTCATTGTATATGTGGTGATCCTGTTTTTCTATAGCGCCAGACTGGCTTGCGTCACTTTGGCCTCCCTTCCGCTTCTGGCGCTGGTGTCGGCGTTTGTCACACCCTTGTTTCGCGAGAGGCTGGACGAGAAGTTTAACTGTGGAGCGGAGTCGCAGTCCTATCTGGTGGAGGCGGTGACGGGAGCGCAGACGATTAAGTCTTTCGCCATTGAGCCGACGATACAGCGAAAGTGGGAGACGCTTCTGGCGGATTATACCACCGCAGGATTTCGGACTACGATTTTGTCAGGAAACGCGGGAGCCGTGGCGAAGCTGATCCAGCGGATTTTTGATATTTGGATTCTCTGGTATGGGGCAAGGCTGGTGATGGCGGGGACGCTGACAATCGGGCAGCTGGTGGCGTTTCGGATGCTGGCGGGAAGGGTCAGCGAGCCGGTGATGCGTCTGGTGCAGGTCTGGCAGGAGTTCCAGCAGACTTGTATTTCGGTGGAGAGAATCGGGGATATTTTTAACAGCAAAAAGGAATCCGCGCCGGAGAGCGCCAAGACGAGACTGCCCGAGGTGCGCGGCCATATCGGTTTTGACAAGGTGTGTTTCCGCTATGTGGCGGACGGGCCGGAAGTCATTCATGATATGAGCTTTTCGATCAGACCGAACACGGTGGTAGGGATTGTGGGACGCAGCGGATCCGGGAAAAGCACGCTGTCCAAATTGATACAGAGGCTGTATCTGCCGGAGCGGGGGAAAATTCTGGTGGACGGGATGGATATCGCCATGGTGGATCCGGTGTGGCTGCGCAGGCAGATCGGCGTGGTGCTGCAGGAGAATTTTCTCTTTAATGCGTCCGTCCGGGAAAATATCACTTTGCACGATCCGGCCGCAGGGATGGAGCAGATTGTGCAGGCGGCTAAGATTGCGGGAGCGCATGAGTTTATCACAGAGCTGGCGAACGGATATGATACTATGGTGGGTGAGAAGGGCGTGGGGCTTTCGGGCGGTCAGAAACAGCGGATTGCCATCGCGCGGGCATTGTTGGGGAACCCTAAAATTTTGATTTTTGACGAGGCGACTTCCGCACTGGACTATGAGTCGGAGCGGATCATTCAGCAGAATCTGAGGGAAATCTGCAAGGGGCGCACGGTGCTGATTATCGCGCACAGACTCTCCACCTTAAAGGATGCGGACGCTATCATGGTCATCGACCGAGGCCGTGTGGCGGAGTATGGGCCGAGGCGGAAGCTGGTAGAACAGAAGGGCTTGTTCTGGCATCTGCTGCAGCAGCAGACGGAAGTGTGAGGGAAAGTCTTCGGAAGGACAGCTAAAGAAGACAGGATAAAGAAGGTTGGACAAAGGTTGAATATATGTACAGAGGATTCAGAGACCGATGGGAGAGATATCAGGCGGGAAGACAGGCGAAACTGAGAAATGATTTCCTGCCGGAAGCCATGGAGATTGTGGAAAAACCGGCGTCGCCCTTGGGAGCCGCGGTGATTCTGATTGTGGCGGCGGTGGTATTGTTTTTTGGAATCTGGGCGTTTTGCGGCAGGATGGACGAGGTGGTCACGGCCAGAGGCAGGATCGTGAGTATCACCGGGACGCAGGTGGTTCAGACGGCCAATGGGGGCGTGGTCAGAGAGATTTGTGTGAAAGAGGGAGATCATGTGGAAGCCGGGCAGGAGCTGGTGATATTGGACGCATCCGCATATGAGATCGCCCTGCACAATACCAACCGCAATATCGAATTGTTAGAGTATGAGAACAGTCTGTTGGAGCAGCTTTTGGCCGGGATCATGCCCGGCGCAGATACGGGGGAAGATGTGGAGAAGGCTGAAATCCGCAAGTATGTGTTGTCCCTGCGGGAGGAATATGAGAGTCAGCGGAAGGAGCTTTTGAGCGAGAAGAAAAAAGCGGATCTGCAGCTCACCCGGCAGAACGAAGATCTGGATTCCATAGCAAACAGGCGCAGTTTCCTAAAAAATCAGCAGAAAATCCTGCAGGAGGCTGCGGACGGGGAAAATGCGGCCGAACAGAATGCGGAGAAAACGGCTTTGGCCATCAGACAGAAAAAAGCGCAGTTGAGAGATTATCAGGAGTTATGTGATGCGGGGGCAGTCGCACAGGCGGAGGTGGACGCTTTGAAAGACGAGCTGGCGCTCCTGCAGAAGGAGTATGAGATTCAGGGACAGTCTGCGGTCTATGAAGATTATGACAATACGCTCAGGCTGCTGGAGATCGAAAATCAGATAGAGCAGGCCGACAGCGAATACGCCGCACAGGTGCAGGCGGTGGAGATTGCGAGGGAACAGGGAGCGCAGAGTTTGGGGAATCTGGATGCCCTCCGGGCGGACTATGAGGCGAAATTGAGCGGCATGATTGTGGAAAACCGCAACAGTATTACAGACAGGCGGGCGGAGCAGGAGCTGCAGACCCTTGACGTGGTGGAACAAAGGATCATCTCGCCGGTGGCGGGAACGGTTCGCACGCTGGACGTCACCACGCAGGGCGGCGTGCTGGGAGCTGCGCAGCAGATTGCGGCCATTGTTCCCGATGACGGTCAGATGATGGCGGAGATCGAGGTGCTGAACAAGGACATCGGATATCTGGAGAATCATCAGGAGGCTGCCATGAAGCTGGATACCTACAATTTCCAGAAATATGGAAAGCTCTCCGGAAGGGTGGTGAATATCAGCCCCGACGCACTGTGGAGCGATCAGAAGGGATGGGTCTACAAAGTGCAGGTGGCCATTGACAGTGCGGATTTTGCCCAAGGCGCATCGGATGCTTCGGTGGGAATCGGTATGGAAGGTACCGTGGAAGTAAAGGTTGCGGACAGGGCGATCATCGACTTTTTCTTGGAGCCGGTGGCGGATCATTTTGACGGGAGTTTGAAGGTGCGGTAATCCGTGCCTTCTTTTTTCAAGCTTCTTTTTCGAGCTTTTTAAGCTTCTTTTTTTGAGTTTCTTTTTCAAAAATAGATTTCTTGCAATCCGCTTGTAAAAGCGCCAAAATCCTGTATAATGTTCTAAGAAGGAGGCGCTTATGCTGCTTATACGGAACGGATATCTGATAGACCCCAAGTCCGGCAGGGAAGGAAATTATGACGTGCTGACCGACGGGGACAAAATTATTCGGATCGGCAGAGTGGGACAGGATATGAAAAAGCCTGTCCGCTGTGAGGTGATCGATGCCAAAGGTCTGGTGGTTGCGCCGGGGCTGGTGGATGTGCATGTGCATTTTCGGGAGCCGGGCTTTACCCACAAGGAGGACATTGCGACGGGGGCAGCCGCCGCAGCCAAGGGCGGGTACACTACGGTAGTGATGATGGCGAATACCAAGCCGCCTATAGACAATGAGGAGACGCTTCAATCTGTTTTGAAGAGGGCGGATGAAACTGACATTCATGTCACAACATGCGCCAATGTCACTGTGGGCATGAAAGGCGTAACACTCACGGACATGGAGAAGCTGGCGGCGTGCGGAGCGGCCGGGTTTACGGACGACGGCATTCCGATTTTGGATGAAGGGATTGTGAGGCAGGCCATGGAGCGGGCGGCGCGTCTGGATCTGCCCGTCAGCTTCCATGAGGAAGATTCGCGGCTGATCGCGCAGAACGGCGTCAACCGCGGTCAGGCAAGTGCGCATTTGGGGATTGAGGGTTCTCCCAGAGAGGCGGAAATCGTGCTGATCGACAGGGATTTGAAGCTGGCGCTGGAGACGGGGGCATGTGTCAATATCCAGCATATCAGCACGGCCGAGGGCGTGGAGCTGGTGCGCCGCGCCAAGGCCAAAAGCACCGGCGGAAACGGTTCCAATGTGCGGGGACGCAATCTTCATGCGGAGGCAACGCCCCATCACTTTACGCTGACCGAGGAGGCTGTGATTCGGTGTGGAACACTTGCCAAGGTCAATCCCCCGCTGCGCACGGAGGAGGACAGGCAGGCGATTATCCGAGGGCTGGCGGACGGCACGATTGATATCATTGCGACGGATCATGCGCCCCACAGCGAGGAGGAGAAGGCAAAGCCTCTCACCGAAGCGCCCAGCGGCATGATCGGGCTGGAGACGGCGCTCTCTCTGGGAATCACGGAGCTGGTGCAGAAGGGATATCTGACCATGCGTCAGCTGCTCTGTGCCATGAGTGCGAATCCGGCGGCCATGTATCATTTGGATGCCGGATATCTGGCGGAGGGCGGCCCGGCGGATTTGGTGTTGATCGACCCGACGGAGACGTTCGTGGCGGGAGACTTTGCATCCAAGGCGAAGAACAGTCCCTTTACGGGGCGGGAACTCATGGGTATGGTAAAAGCCACGATCTGCGCGGGCAGAGTCGTGTATAGGCAAAAAGGAGTATTTTGAAATCGTCTATAAAAGGGAGCATTGAAAAAGGAGCATTGAAATATGAAACGAAAACAGGCTGCGGTGGTGATCTCTCAGCTAGAGACCGCCCCTATGATATATGACATGTGGATAGAGAGTGATCTGGCGGCGGAGGCTCTCCCGGGGCAGTTCCTCTGCCTGTATCCGAAGGACAAGAGTACCCTGCTGCCCCGGCCGATCAGCATCTGCGAGGTGAACGGAGACAAAACGGCTCTTCGGATCGTCTACCGTGTGGCAGGGCAGGGAACCGCGGAATTTGCCCGTTATACGGCGGGAGACTCCGTAGAGCTTCTAGGCACGCTGGGCAATGGGTTTCCCGTGAATCAGGCGAAGGGTAAGAGCGTGTTGCTCATGGGAGGCGGCATCGGCATTCCGCCTATGCTGCAGCTTGCCAAGGCGCTGAACGAAGTGACGGCGAAGGAGAAGATCCGGATCCTTGTGGGATATCGGGATAACCGGACTTTTCTGCGGGAGGATTTGGAGCGTTACGGACAGGTATGGATCGCTACGGAAGACGGCAGCGTGGGGACGAGGGGAAACGTGTTGGACGCTGTACAAGAAGCGTTTTCCAAAGGTGACGCAAGTGTCACCAAAAAGTCAGGAGCGTGTCCTGCGGATCTGATCTATGCCTGCGGGCCGATGCCCATGCTGCGCGCCGTCAAGCGTTATGGGGAGGAGCAGGGAATCCGTGCCTATATCTCGCTGGAGGAGCATATGGCCTGTGGCGTGGGCGCCTGTCTGGGCTGTGTAGTCAAGACCAGAGAGGAGGATGCGCACTCCCATGTACACAATGCGCGCATCTGTACGGACGGACCGGTATTTGAGGCGGGGGAGGTGGACATCTGATGAACACACAGACAACGATTGCAGGCGTGACTTTTCAGAATCCTGTGATGACGGCTTCCGGAACGTTCGGTTCCGGTATGGAATATTCGGAATTTGTGGATTTGAACCGATTGGGCGCTGTGGTGACAAAGGGGGTGGCCAATGTGCCGTGGCCCGGCAATCCCACACCCCGGGTGGCGGAAGTATACGGCGGTATGCTCAATGCCATCGGTCTGCAGAATCCGGGAATCGACGTGCTGTTGGAGCGGGATATTCCTTTTTTAAAGCAGTATGATACCAAGATCATTGTCAACGTCTGCGGAAAGACGGTGGAAGATTATGTGGAAGTGGTGGAGAAATTGGGGGAGGAACCGGCGGTCGCCATGCTGGAGATCAATGTCTCCTGCCCCAATGTGAAGGAGGGAGCCATCGCTTTCGGGCAGCGTGCGGACGCTTTGTATCAGATTACCGAGGAGATTAAGCGCCATGCGAAACAGCCTATTATCATGAAGCTCAGCCCCAATGTGACGGATATCACAGAGATGGCCAAAGCGGCGGAAGCGGCAGGCGCGGACGCGCTGTCTTTGATTAATACAATCACCGGCATGAAGATCGACATTCACAGACGAACCTTTGCCCTTGCCAACAAAACAGGTGGGCTTAGCGGGCCTGCCATCAAGCCCGTGGCGGTTCGCATGGTCTATCAGGCGGCTCATGCGGTGCAGATTCCGATCATCGGAATGGGAGGGATTGCAACTGCGGAGGACGCCATCGAGTTCCTGCTGGCGGGGGCGAGCGCGGTGAGCATCGGAGCCATGAATTTTGTCAATCCTTATGTCACGGTGGAAGTGGCGGAGGGCATCGAAGCTTATATGGAGCGGTATCATGTGGAAAAGCTTGCGGATTTGATCGGAGCGGTGGACGCATAAATGGAAAAATGCCTGCATATAGATAGGTATATCAGTATCTGTATGGAGGTATTTTTTTGTGGACTTGTTAAAGAGAAATATACATATGGACCGCGTCCGCTGTGAGGCAGTCACGCAGATCACTTTGGAGGACGACCGGAATATTCCGGACTCCAAACCCGATGTGAGCAGCATCGGTCTGGAGAAGGCTGACGTCGTCATCGAGGAAATCAAGCCCGGGACGGATGCGGTGAACCTCAGAGGACACATGCACTTTTCGATTCTCTATCACACACAGGAAGCGGGCAGCAGTCTGGTACCCTTTGAGGGAGAGATTCCCTTTGAAGAGAAGCTGATTATGAAAGGGGTTACTTCCTCCGACACGGTGAACGCCTCGGGTGAGGTGGAGGATTTCAGCGTGGGGATCATCAATTCCCGCAAACTCAGCATTCGATCCCTTGTGACCTTAAGCGCTTCCGTGGAGGAGCTTTATGATGAGGAAGCCCCCATCGGCATCCATGGGGACGTCCTTAAGGACGGGGAAAAATCTGATTGGCTGGAGTACCGCAGACAGCCCATGCAGCTTGCACAGATCGCCATCTGCAAAAACGATATTTTCCGAATCCGGGACGAAGTGACGCTGCCCGCCAATTATCCCAATGTGTTCCGAATCTTATGGAGTACGGTGCATCTGGGGGATGTGGAGTTCAAGGTTTTGGATGAAAAGTTGGGAATCCGGGGGGAGGTGCAGCTCTTTCTGCTCTATGAGGGGGAAGGGGAGGACAGACCGATCCGCTCTTTTGAGACTTCCATGCCCTTTACGGGCGAGCTGGAATGCCATGGCTGCAAAGAGGGGATGCTTCCCGATATCCGGTATGTGCAGGGGCAGCAGGAACTGTCGGTTCGTCCCGATTTGGACGGCGAGGAGAGATGCATCAGTCTGGAGATGGCATTGGATATCAACATCCGCATCTATGAGGAGGAGACTGTCGAAATTCTCTCCGATATCTATGGCGTGAACAAAGAGGTGCATACGCAGACGCATAGAGCCAACCTGTGCAGGGTGCGCTCCTGCGTCACGGGCAAGACAAAAGTGACGGACCATATGCGCATTCCCAGCAAAAGTGCGGGCATCCTACAGCTTCTGCACAGCGAGGCGAAGGTGAATCAGGAGCAGCAGAGTACCGTGGAAAACGGGATTACGGTAAAGGGCGGCATTTTGGTGAAAGTGTTGTATATCACGGGAGACGACGAGAATCCCTATGCCTGTGCGGAGGCTCAGATTCCTTATCATTACACGCTGGAAGTACCCGGGATCCTGCCGGAAGATATGGGCAAAGTCCACGCCGAGGTGGAACAGCTGCAAGTCACCATGCTCGACGGCGAAGAGATGGATGTCAAGGCGGTGCTGTGCTTCTCCACCATGGTGTTCGAGAGCATTCCCGTGGAATTGATCAGCCAGATTGAGGTGACGGATCCGGACAGCGCATTGATGAGCAGTCTGCCGGGGATGATCATCTATGTGGTAAAGGACGGCGACAACCTGTGGAACATCGGCAGGAAATACTATGTGCCGGTGGATAAGATCAGAGAACTGAATAATCTGAACAGCGATGAATTACAGACAGGGCAGAAGCTTTTGATTGTCAAGGGAAGCTGAAAAAGAGGCGGCGGAAACATTTTCATTTCCGCCGCCTTTGTCTGTTCTTTTGATTCCCGTGAGCAATGAGCCAAGTGTCTTAGCTCTCGACTGCCTGTACTGCCTGTGCGGCAAGATCGTCGAATTTCTTCATCACGGCGTCATATGTCCGCTGAGAGATGTCGGGAAGGTTTCCGCCCCAAGTCTTCTCTGCTTGACGATACCCTTTCTGGAAAGCCTCGCGCATCTCTTCGATCTTATCGGGATCTCCGCCTGTCAATGCGGTGGCAAAGGAAATGATCCTGTCGGAGGTTTGATTCACACCCCAGTAGCCGTCCTCGGCAATATCGGCCTGCGCCTGTGCTTTCGTAGCGGCGTCTACGGTATAATCACCGCTCTTTAAGAACTGCCAGATGTTGTTGGCCTTGCCGTAAGTATTGGCCTGCTTGCTCATCAACTGCTCCACAAGGCTGCGAAGCTGGGATGTTCTCGCATCTGCGTCTGCTTTTAATTTGTTTACCAGATTGGTATCCGGTGTGTAAGTCTTCTTGGTGGAGTCGGTAGTGGTCTCCTTGGAAGGCTCGTATACTGCGCCTGTCTCCTCCGCTTTCTTGGTGGAGGATGTCTGTTCAGCCGAAGTGTTTTCTTTTACTGCCGTAGCAGAGCTGTAAGAATAAGCCGCAGCCTGATCGGTAACTCCTTTTACACTCATAACATACCTCTTTTCCGACGCCTGTGCGTCTGTTTGATCGCTCTTTGCGATGGGCGCAAAGAGACCGTCTTCCTTGACTTGTGTAAGGTTTATCGGCATGTGGGAGAGAAAAGTTTAGGGGAGAAAGGAAATTTTATATTAGAAAACTTTTGCGGGACGAAAAAGAGTGAAAAAGAGGAGTCAGTCAGAGCGGCGCTCCTTGACGAAACGCAAAGCTTTGTATATAATAAATACAATTCATGTATACAAAATACACTATACACGATACAGGGAACCGATTGCCGCAAAGGCATAGCGGCAGCATAGCGATAGCATAGCGATAGCATAGCGATAGCATAGCGATAGCATAGCGATAGCATAGCGATAGCATAGCAATAGCATAGAGACAGCATAGCGATAGCATAGCAATAGCATAGAGACAGCATAGCAGGAGGCATAGCGAATGCATAACAGAATGAATACCTGTACGAGAAAAGCATATGCTAAGATAAATTTAGGTCTGGATGTGCTGGGAAGACTGCCAAACGGGTATCATGAAGTCAGGATGGTTATGCAGACCGTGGACATTTGGGATGAACTGGTTTTTGAGAAAACGGACTCCGGCATTGTATTGACCACCGACTGCGGCGAATTGGAGACGGACGAGAGCAATCTGGTGTACAGGGCGGCAAAGCTGATGCGGGAAACGTTCGGCATACAAGGCGGCGTGAAGATTCACCTGCGCAAACAGATTCCCATTGCCGCAGGGATGGCTGGGGGAAGCTCCGACGCGGCGGCGGCAATGCGGGGCTTGAACGAGCTTTACGGACTCGGGGCGTCCGGGGAGAAGCTGGCGGAGCTGGGTGTGCGGATCGGCGCGGATGTGCCGTATTGCATCATGGGAGGCACGGCATTGGCGGAGGGCATCGGCGAGAGGCTGACGGCGCTTCCACAGGCGCCGGAGTGTGTTCTGGTGGTGGCCAAGCCGGATCACAATATTTCCACCAAGGAGATCTACGGGCTTCTGGACGCTCAGACGCAGGTCTGCCATCCCGATATCGACGGCATGATAAGCGCTATACGAGAGGGAGATCTGAGTGGCGTGGCGGCGCGTCTCGGCAATGTGCTGGAATCGGTGACGCTTGCGAAATGCCCGTTGATCGGCCGGATTAAGACGATTCTTGGGCAGAGAGGAGCGCGCGGCAGTTTGATGAGCGGAAGCGGTCCTACCGTGTTCGGGATTTTTGACAAAGGTGCAAAAGAGGCAGCTGCGGAAGCTGCGGAAGAGCTGGAGCAGCTGGCCGGCATAAAACAGGTTTTTGTGACTCGTTTCATATAGAATTTTATATAGAGTTTTATGCAGAAGTTTGTCGGATGCAGAAATTGATATAGAATTGCGTGGAATGATGTGGGAAAGGGACCGGGCGCGTAGCAGACAGCGCAGGATTGGCGGGGCGGCGTTTTCGGGGAATGGCGGAGGACGGGTATGCAGGAAAAATTGCAGGTGAAACTGGACGAGTTTTTACCGCTCAGGGATGTGGTGTTTAATACGCTTAGGCAGGCGATTCTCACCGGGGAACTAAAACCGGGGGAACGGCTTATGGAGATCCATCTGGCCAATATGCTGGGAGTGAGCCGGACGCCGATAAGGGAGGCGATCCGCAAGCTGGAATTGGAAGGACTTGTGACCATGGTACCCCGCAGGGGAGCGGAAGTGGCGCAGATCACGGAGAAGAGCATGAGCGACGTGCTGGAGGTTCGGCGCACGCTGGACGCATTGTGTGCGGAGCTGGCCTGCGAGCGGATTACGGAGGAGGAGCTGGCGCGGCTGAAGGAAGCCTGTGAGAATTTTGAGAGAGCCACGGCGACAAAGGATGTGAAGATCATCGCACAGGCGGATGTGGAACTGCATGACATCATTCTGCAGGCCACCGGGAACAGCCGCCTGATTCAGCTTGTGAACAATCTGTCGGAACAGATGTACCGCTATCGGTTTGAATATATTAAGGATATTGACCAGCATGAGAGACTGGCCAAGGAGCATAGAATAATCTATGAGAGTCTGGTGAGCAAAGATAAAGAGCGCGCTTCCGAGGCGGCCAAACTGCACATAGACAACCAGAAAAAAGCAATTATCCGCCAAATCCGTCTGGATCGGGAGAAAAATTGACTCACCTGCCATCGGGGAAGCGGGCAAAATTTTCCCGATTTGTACCGGATGGGTATAGGGCGGGAGAAATCCGGCAATCCTCACTTTAAAGCAAAAAAGATTTGGACAACGAGGCTTTAGAGGAGGAAGGAACAGCATGGAGAAGACAAAATGGAGGATGATGCAGGCAGCGCTGACACTCTGCGCGGCGTTCGGCTGGTGGGGAGCTTTGTATCCCCAGTTTACTTTGCTTAAAGGTACTTATGAGATTGTGTGCGAGGAGGAATCCGGTATGTCCGGCGGGGATCGGGCGGAGGAGCCGGACGGCGGCGGGCTGTATTGGGATATTTTAAATGCGGACAGCAGCCGGATCAGATTCAAAAGCAGGCTGCTCACCGACTGGAATGCTTTCAAGGAGCATAGGAGAGAAGAAATTCATGAGTCAGAGGATCAATAGCGGACTGCAGGCGGACGCTCCCATCGGAGTCTTTGATTCCGGTGTGGGGGGCCTGACAGTGGCAAGAGAGATTATGCGTCAGATGCCCAACGAGAGAATCGTCTATTTCGGGGATACGGCCAGAGTGCCTTACGGCAGTAAATCCCGGGAGACCATCACCCGTTTCTCCAGACAGATTGTGCGGTTTTTACAGACGTTTCAGGTAAAGACCATCGTTGTGGCCTGCAATACGGCCAGCGCATACGCCATGGAGGAACTGGAGGAGGAGACGGACATTCCGGTCATCGGCGTGGTAAAACCCGGTGCAAAGACTGCGGCGGAAGTGACCCGCAACGGGCGCATCGGCGTCATTGCCACGGAGGCTACCATCGGCAGCCAGATTTATACGAAGTACATAAAAGAATTGAATAAAGACGTGACCATCTATGGGAAAGCGTGTCCCTTGTTTGTACCGCTGGTGGAGGAGGGCCTCTGGCAGGATCCCGTGACGGATGAGATTGCCAAGCGGTATCTTGCCGAGCTGATCGACATCGACATCGACACGCTGATTCTGGGCTGCACGCATTATCCCCTGATCCGTTCCACGCTGGGCAAGGTGATGGGAGAGGGCGTGGCCTTGGTCAACCCCGCCTATGAGACGGCGCTGGAATTAAAGGAGATGCTGGAACAAAAGGAGATCCTGAACCAAGAGCCGCCGGGACTGGGAGCCAATCCGTATCAGTTCTATGTCAGCGACGGCGCGGAGAAATTCAAACGTTTTGCCAACTCGATTATCAAATATGGAATTCTCTCCGCCAAGACCATCAATATCGAGGAATATTGAGGGGGACAATAAAACTATGGATCAGTCAAACGGAAGACCGTGCCGCCTGACCGTCACGGGACTACAATATCCGCCCCGGACACAAGGGCTGGAACGGGCTTTTCCTGCGGACGCAGAACCGCTGACCACGGTACAGGAGGTGGAGGCGCGCTATTTTCAAAAAGGAGGGAGCCATTATCTGTTCTATGAGGAACAGCCGGAGGGGTATCCCGAGATCTTAAAGACCCGGGTAAAGCTCAAGGGGAACAGGGTGGAGATCCAGAGGCGGGGAACGATGGGCAACAGTATGGTGTTTGAGGCGGGAAAGCGTTATCAGACGGAGTATGGCACGCCGTTCGGGACGCTTCTGCTGGAGATTGTGACGCATTCCGTGGAGATTGGGAAATGTGGGTTCCCTGCGGAACAGGCCGCACCGGAGGCCGTGGAGTGGCCGGGCGTGAAGATCCGGTACGGACTGGAAGAGCGGGGGGAGCCGCTGGGGGAGTATGAGCTTCGGATCGAGCGGCGGTAAGGATCTTGTTTATTTGACGGGTTTCGCACCGCCCTTTTCCTGAATGGAAGACGCCAGACGCTTGAAGAAGCCCTGTTTTTTCTCGGGCGCTTTCTGAACCTTGCCGTGGAGGCCTTTCACGTCCAGAATATAGATGCCGCTGACCACGGCTTTCACTTCTTTTTTTACCGGAATGGAGTCGAAAATCTTGTCGTCGCTGATGAGGGAGAGAATCTGGGGGCCTACTTTGGCTTTGACAATGGGCATTTTGGTGTTGCGCATAAGCTTCGGAGCTTCGTCCAGAACAACCTGCGGCAGCCCGGCCTCCTTGAGTTTCATTCGTTTCTTGTCGATGATTAACATGGAGACGGTCTGTTTGTTGGCCTCCATCAATTCCTGTTGTTCCGCTTGTTTTTTCTGGGCTTTTTTGCCGAGAAAGTACAGAACGGTCATGGCAACGGCCACCACGGCCAGTATTACCAGAAATACAATGAGTCCTGTAGGCATATGTCCTCCCATCCGCCGCGTATGCGGCTTGTTTTTGTCTAATGATAACTATAACATAAAAGCGGCCTGATCCGCAACAAAACATTTTTAAAAAGCAGATAACTGTGATATAATGAGCGGTAACGGGAAGGAGGAGTCTGTCCGCGTCCTGTTGCGGCAGAGGCAGGATTGGCCGGAAGGATTGCTTTGGAAGGATTGCTTTATGGAGAATGTTCTGGAGATTGCAAAAGAGGTTTTGGTTTTCTTATTTCAAAATTTATTGTTCTGGAATATGTTGTTCGCGGCGGTGATTGTGTTTTTTGAGCGCAGGGATCCCAAGAGTGTCTGGGCTTGGCTGCTTTTGTTGTTTTTTATGCCGTTTCTGGGATTTGTGTTCTATCTCTTTCTGGGGCAGAATATGCGCAAGCGCAGACGGTTCCGTTTAAAGGAGGTGGAAGACCAGCTCAGCGAGGCCATACGGCAGCAGGAACATCAGCTCAAGGCGGCGGAGTCCGGCGCGCCGGAGCCGGACATCGGTGATTTTACCGACTTGATTATGTACAATCTGGAGACGTCGGAGGCGGTACTCACAGACGACAACGATGTGGATATTTTCGTGGACGGCAATGAGAAGTTTGACGCGCTGATCGAAGATTTAAAGAAGGCGGAGCATTTTATCAACATCCAATATTATATCATCCGAAACGATGTGCTGTTCCAGCGGATTGTGGAGGTTCTGGCCGCCAAGGCGGCGGAAGGCGTGGAAGTCCGCATCCTTTTTGACGCCATGGGATGCCGTTCCGTGCGCCACAGCTATTGGCGGGGGTTAAATGCAAAAGGAATTCAGACCGCCGAATTTTTCCCGGCGCTGCTGCGTCGGTTCCAGCTCCGCATGAATTACCGCAACCACCGCAAGATTGTGGTGATCGACAATCGGGTGGCGTATGTGGGCGGTTTTAATATCGGGAAGGAATATATCGGTCTGGACGAGAAATTCGGCTATTGGCGGGACACCCACCTGCGCATCCGGGGGACGGGGGTTCTCAACCTGCAGATCCGCTTTATCATGGACTGGAATTATGCGGCGGGAGAAAACATCCTGCGCAACGAGATGCTTCTCGACGGCATTAAGCCGGGGGTGCGGGATCGGTGCAAGATGCAGGTCATCAGCAGCGGCCCGGACAACACTTCCGAGCAGATCCGGGATAACTACCTGCGCCTGATCGCCAAGGCCAAGAAGAACATTTATATTCAGACGCCTTATTTTATACCGGATGAGTCTATTTTTAACGCGCTGCGCATCGCGGTGCGTTCGGGGATCGAGGTCTCCATCATGATTCCCTGTAAGCCGGATCATCCTTTTGTCTACTGGGCCACCTATTCCTACGTGGGAGAGCTGGTGATGGCGGGAGCCAAATGCTACACTTATGACAACGGATTCCTGCACAGCAAGGGCATGATCGTGGATGGCAAGGCGCTCTGCTACGGCACCGCCAATATGGATATCCGCAGTTTTGCGCTGAATTTTGAAGTCAATGCAGTGATTTATAATCCGGAAAAGGCTTCCGAGATGGAGCGGATTTTTCGGGAAGATCTGCGGCATTGTACGCAGATTACCAGAGATAAGTACGCCGGGAGAAATCTTGGGGTGCGCTTAAAGGAACAGGTGTGTCGGCTGCTCTCCCCGCTGTTGTAGGGCGGTTTGGAAAAAGGGCTTTTAAATCCTTTGTTTTTGTGGTATAACTGTATCTATATGAGAGGGATTGGAGTGTTTGGGAAGGAAAAGAGTATGAAAGCAAGTATGAGAAAGAGATGGATCGGCGCATTGGCGCTTGCGGTGAGCGCGGCGCTGTTGTGCGGCTGTGGGAAGAGGGAACAGGCGGGAAATCCTGCGGGAGAAAACGCCCCGGAAACGGGCGCGCGGGCGTCGGACTGTGTGACGCTGGGACAGTATAAGGGCTTGAAAATCAATCTGGCTCCCCTGAAAGAATATGACGATTCGGAGATTGAGCTGCAGACCAAGATGCTCTATTTTGACAGGGTGGCGGAATCGGAGGGGATCACGGACCGGCCGGTGGAGCTTCTGGACATGGTCAATATCGACTACGAGGGCAAAAAGGACGGGGTTGCTTTTGACGGCGGAACGGCGCAGGGAGCGCTTCTGCTGATCGGTTCCGGGCAGTTTATCGACGGATTCGAGGAAGGATTGATCGGCGTGACGCCCGGCGAGACAGTGGATTTGAATCTGACGTTTCCGGAGTATTACGACAGTGCGGAGCTGGCGGGTCAGGAAGTGGTATTTACCGTCACGGTGAACTTTATTCCCCAGATGAAAGATGAGAAGGTAGCATCGCTCGGCGTCGAGAATGTGGAGACGGTGGACACGCTGCGGGAATATGTGAGAGGAGTTTTGAATCTACAGGCGAGGAATGATTATCTGGCCACGGTGGAGGAGATTGTGCTGGGACAGGTGATTGCAAATTCCACATTCGGGGAGCTGCCGGAGGACATGGTGGCAGAGAACAGAGCCACCTATGCGCAATGGCTGGATCGGATGGCCGGCACTTACGGAATGGACGGGGAGACCTATCTTGCGATGAACGGTCTGGATTACGAGAGTACGTTGGATAGCTATGCCGAGCAGTACACCAAGCAGTTTGTGACCGTGCAGGCCATAGCGGACAAGGAGAATTTGAATCTCTCGGACGAAAGTCTGGACGCAAGGCTGGAGGCATATGCGAAGACCGCGGGTGTCACGGTGGATACGCTGCTTGCGGACAATCTGACGAAGGAAGATTTCAGGGAGAGTTTTCTCTACGAAGATGTTTTGTATTATTTGGTTGACAATGCGGAAAACACCGCGGAGTAGTTTGCCGCAGGGCGGAAAGCCGAAGGGGACGAGCTGCTTGATAATAAGATGAACGGGCGCGGATGAGCGCGGAAAAGAGGGAGATTGTGAAACTGACGGATATCAAAGATTTGTATCGCAGCAAAGAAGAATATATCGGGCGGGAAGTGACCGTGGGGGGATGGGTGCGGAGCAACCGCGACTCTAAGAATTTCGGATTTCTGGTCATCAACGACGGAACCTTTTTTGAACCGCTTCAAGTGGTTTACGGGGACGGTCTGGACAATTTTGAAACTCTGTGCAAGATGAACGTGGGCGCCGCCGTGATCGTCCGGGGAACCATTGTGGAGACGCCTCAGGCCAAGCAGCCCTTTGAGATGCAGGCCATAGAAGTGGCGGTGGAAGGGGCTTCCGGCGCGGATTATCCGCTGCAGAAAAAGCGGCACAGCTTTGAATATCTGCGCACCATTTCACATCTGCGTCCCAGAACCAACACGTTTCAGGCGGTATTCCGCGTGCGCTCCCTGATCGCTTATGCGATTCACAGCTTTTTCATGGAGAGAGGGTTTGTGTATGTGCATACGCCCATTATTACCGGAAGCGACTGCGAAGGTGCGGGCGAGATGTTTCAGGTGACGACGCTGGATCTGGACAAACTGCCCAGAACGGAGGAGGGGAAGGTTGATTTCTCGGAAGATTTCTTCGGGAAGGCCGCCAACCTGACCGTGAGCGGACAGCTGAACGTGGAAACGTATGCTTTCGCATTTAAAAATGTGTATACATTCGGGCCGACGTTCCGTGCGGAGAATTCCAACACGACCCGCCATGCCGCGGAGTTCTGGATGATTGAGCCGGAGATGGCGTTCGCGGATCTGACGGACGATATGATACTGGCGGAGAGTATGCTCAAATATATTATCCGCTATGTGCTGGAGAACGCTCCCGAGGAGATGGCTTTCTTTAACCAGTTTGTGGACAAGGGTCTGATCGAACGCTTAAACCATGTGGTGAACTCCGATTTTGCCCATGTGACTTATACCGAGGCCGTGGAGATTCTGGAGAAACACAACGACCGGTTCGATTATAAGGTGTTCTGGGGCTGCGATCTGCAGACGGAGCATGAGCGTTATCTGACGGAAGAGGAGTTTAAGCGCCCCGTGTTTGTCACCGATTATCCCAAGGAGATCAAGGCGTTTTATATGAAGCTCAACGAGGATGGGAAGACGGTGGCTGCCATGGATTGTCTGGTACCCGGCATCGGGGAGATCATCGGCGGCAGTCAGAGAGAGGACAAGCTGGAGGTATTGGAAGCGCGCATGGAGGAGCTGGGACTCAAGAAAGAGGACTATGAATTCTATCTGGATCTGCGCAGATACGGCTCCGTGCGCCATGCGGGATTCGGTCTGGGCTTTGAGCGGTGCGTGATGTATCTGACCGGCATGGGCAATATCCGCGATGTGATTCCGTTCCCCAGAACGGTTCATAACTGCGAGCTGTAACAGCGGTCTTTTCTGCGGTTTTCCACAGACGCGGCAGACCGGCGCCACCAGTAAAAAGAAAGGGATTGCATGAAGACATCACAGAAGATATCACAACTGCTCAGTTGGATCGTGGTTCTGGCGCTTACGTTTCCGGCGGTAAAGTACGCCGTGGAGGAGTCTGTTCCGGTGCGGGCGACTTCGATCGATCAGGTCAAGGACAATATTGACAAACTCCAGAATGAGATTGATACCTTGGATCAGAGCATCGTAACGATGGAGGAGAAGCAGGAGATTCTCGAGGAGGAGATGGAGGATCTGAATGCGGAAATCATCAATACGCTGACCAGCATCGGGATGAAGGAGGACGAGATCGCCGAGAAGGAGATAGAGATCACGGGCAAGGAAGCGGATATTGAGGATACATCGGCACAGTATGAAGAGACCAAGGAACAGCAGGAAAAACAGTATGCGGATATGGTGGTGAGGCTTCGCAGAATGTATGAGAACAGCGGGGAGAGCGGTCTGGATTTGCTCTTGTCGAGCGCAGGGTTCGGAGCGATGCTCAACCGGATGGACTATGTGGAAAGCGTCTACGAGTATGACCGGAACATGCTGGATCGGTATACGCTGATCAGAGATCAAGTGATGGAACTCTGGAACCAACTGGAGTTCGAGAAACGGGAGCTGGAGACTGCCCGAGAAAACTTGAAAGCGGACAGAGAGAATCTGAAAAACCAGCAGGTGGAATTGGATGCGCTTCTGGACAGGAAAAGGAAGCAGTCGGCCAATTACGATGCAGAGATCAAGAAGGCAAGGCAGGAGGCCAATGTGGCCAAGAAGAAGCTGCAGCAGGAACAGCAGGAGCTGAAGAAGCTTCAGGCAGGCGGCAGCAACGCGGCCAACGGCACCTACAACACGGATTATAATTCCATTATCGACAATGCGGCAGGCAGTGAGCTGGGCAAGCAGGTGGCCAGATATGCCTGTCAGTATATCGGCAATCCGTATGTGGCGGGCGGCACAAGCCTCACCAACGGGGCGGACTGTTCCGGATTTACCTACCGGGTATACAGCGATTTCGGATATCGGCTGCCCCGGACTTCCTCGGAGCAGAGGAGCGCCGGAACGGGCGTGGATTACAGCAATGCACAGCCGGGCGACCTGATCTGTTACAGCGGCCATGTGGCGCTCTATATCGGCGGCGGCAAGATCGTCCACGCCAGCACCCAGAAGACAGGGATCAAGGTAGGAAACGCGCAGTACCGGACGATCCTCGCGGTGCGCAGGATTGTGTAGCGCAGGAGCGGGCATTATCAAATTCCAAACAGTCATACCCCTTGAGAATCTTTCATACATTGTAAAAAAGATTCTTAAGGGGTATTCTTTTGAAGGATTATATCGAGGAACGAGCCGTGTCGATTGCCAATTATATCATCGATAATAACGCTACAGTGAGGCAGACGGCGAAAGCCTTTGGGGTGTCAAAATCTACGGTACATGCGGTAGTGACGAAATGGAACGGTTTGTGTGGGTAGTAAAGTAGAAAAGATATTTATGGAGAAAACAGGAGTCTCTTTTAACACGACTGCCTGTTTTTATGGAAGAGTAGATACTTGGTGATATTGATTTTATTGCGATAAAGTATGCTTAAGCATTTGATAGGCAGCCTGTTTCTTGGCATTTTTCTTAGAAGATGAGTTTG
>JAMPGV010000059.1 GCA_023663735.1 Muribaculum sp.
AATGTGCAATTAGCACAATGACTCTTTGCAAATTAGAGCGTTTCGCAAACGCCTACAAACACCAATCTATAACGAAAAGGGAGGGCTGCCCCTCCCTTTTTTGCATCCGGCCGGATCCGGTTACGCTTCCTGTCCGGTTCTGCTCAACATCAGAATCTCATTGTTCAGCGACAGCATTCTCGCGTCCAGATCGGACACCATGCGGGCGCACTCCACCAGTTCGTTGCGGATATGCTCCGGCGCATCCCCCTCGAATTTGTAGTGTATCTTATGCTCCAGACTCGCCCAGAAATCCATGGCGACCGTGCGGATCTGTATCTCCACCTTGGTATCCACAATGCGGTCCGACAGATACACCGGCACCGTGACAATCATATGGTAGCTCTTGTAGCCGCTGGCCTTGGGATAAGTAATATAATCCTTCACACCGATCACCCGGATATCTTTCTGCTCGCCGATCATATCCGCAATGCGGTAAATATCCGAGGTGAAAGAGCAGATCACCCGGATCCCCGCAATGTCGTTGACATGTTTCACCATATTGTCGATCGTAGACTCATATCCATGCCGCTTGAGCTTTTTGACAATACTTTCCGGCGTCTTGATGCGCGATTTGATATGTTCAATGGGATTATATCGATGTACATGCTGAAATTCGTCGTTGAGGATCTCCATCTTCGTCTCTATCTGTCTGAGCGCTGCATTGTAGACCAACGTCACTTCCTGCCAGCTATCGATGCCTTCTCCGTCTACATGTCTTAAGTCCATAATGTCTCCTTTGTCTTGACCATTAGCGATTACAAACTCATTATACCATATGTTTGGATAAAAATGTATATAATTCACAAAATTTTAATCCTTTTTTAAGTTTTGTTGGTAGTTTTGCCCATCCAAAACCGCCACTTTATAAATATATGTAGCGGGCGGCGTCCCTATGACAAATTCCTTGAATTCCCTCCCGAAAGAAGATATGATAAAAATACAGCGTTGGAATCATAGACAAGAACCGCAATTCCCCAACGCACAAGACAAACAGGAGGAGACAGCACATGCGCATCTGGGCCAAACTATTCCGGGACAATCATATGCTCCGCGACACCGTGGTGGTGGATGAGCGTGCGGACACCAGAACCCACAAAATATTCGCCGCTTTGGAGGAAGTCTGCCGCCGCTTTGATCTGGGGCAGCCAATCTGGCTGGACAAAAATATTGCAGAGTTTCAGCGTCACGCCAAAACCCGCTTTTGGGGAGACTGTTTTATAGAACCGGTCGAATTTGATTATCTGGAATTTCATGTGATAGAAGAAGACTAGCTTTTAGAAGACTGGATTTTAGATTTTTTCTGTTGACAAATCCTTCGCGCTGGAGTAGTATCTATTACATAACATGTAGTTTTCAAAACTACTTGTCATGTTTTACACAACATGTGATGTATCTTTTGTGTGTTGTGGTACATACTATTCTCAATCACATCGGTAACAACTCGAAGGAGGTTTGAATATGCAGATCACAATCAGAGAACCGGGCAGCGCCATCACCCATTTTATCGCCATGATGCTGGCAGTTTTTGCCGCGGTACCCCTTTTGATCAAAGCGGGACTTTCGGCGGGCGGACAGCATTTCGCCGCCATGGTAATTTTCATCAGCAGCATGATTCTGCTGTACGGCGCCAGCGCCGCTTACCACAGCGTCAATCTCACGGGCAGATCCCTCCGCATTTTTAAAAAGATCGACCACATGATGATCTTTGTGCTGATCGCCGGATCCTACACGCCCGTATGCCTCATCGTATTGGGGGGACAGCTGGGATACCAGATGCTGACGCTCGTGTGGAGCATTGCGCTTGTCGGCATGACCGTCAAGGCTCTCTGGGTCACCTGCCCGAAGTGGTTTTCTTCCGTCATCTATATCGCCATGGGCTGGGTCTGCGTCTTCGTCTTCGGACAGCTCTGGAATACCCTTCCCACCGCGGCCTTTCTGTGGCTTCTGGCAGGCGGTATCATTTATACCGTGGGCGGCGTGATCTATGCGCTGAAACTGCCGATTTTCAATGCCAGACACAAGGACTTCGGATCCCATGAAGTGTTTCATCTGTTCGTCATGGGCGGAAGCATATGCCACTTTATTTTCATGTACCTGTATGTGGCATAGGCTTCCTTACCCAATACCTATGAAAAATTTTCATTCTTCATATCCGTTGGGATTGTTCTTCTGCCAGCGCCAGGAGTCCGCGCACATCTCTTTGATCCCATATTCCGCGCTCCATCCCAGCTCTTTCTTGGCAAGAGAGGCGTCGGCATAGCAGGTTGCGATATCCCCCGCACGTCTGGGTTTGATGACATACGGAATCTTTACCCCCGTGGCCTCCTCAAAATTCTTGACGATATCCAGCACGCTGTAGCCCACGCCGGTTCCAAGATTGTAAATTTTAAGCCCCGCGTTCTCCTCAATCTTCTTTAAAGCTTTCACATGCCCCTTCGCCAAATCCACCACATGGATATAGTCCCTGACTCCGGTGCCGTCATGGGTGTCATAGTCGTTGCCGAACACGCCCAATTCTTTCAGCCTGCCCACGGCCACCTGCGTGATATAGGGCATCAGATTGTTGGGGATTCCGTTGGGATTCTCCCCCATGGTGCCGCTCGGATGCGCACCGATGGGATTAAAATAGCGCAGCAGAATCACATTCCACTCGGCGTCCGCTCTCTGGATATCGGAGAGAATCTGCTCCAGCATGGACTTGGTCCAGCCGTAGGGATTGGTACACTCTCCCTTGGGACATTCCTCCGTAATCGGAATGAACGCGGGACTGCCGTAGACGGTGGCGCTGGAAGAGAAAATGATATTCTTCACGCCATGGCTTCTCATGACGTCCACCAGCGTCAACGTACCCGCAATGTTGTTCTCATAATATTCCCAAGGCTTGCTCACGGACTCTCCCACGGCTTTCAGCCCTGCAAAATGGATCACCGCGTCGATCTGCTCCTGTGTGAAAATCCGCTCCAGCGCATCCCGATCCAGAATGTCCGCTTTGTAAAAAGGGGCTTTCCGCCCGGTGAGCGCCTCCGCGCGCTCCAGTGATTTCTCGGACGCATTGCAGAGATTGTCCAAGACTACCACGTCATACCCCGCGTTCTGCAGTTCCACCACCGTATGGCTTCCGATAAAGCCGGCTCCGCCTGTCACCAAAATCCTCATATCCGCTCCTCTCCGCCCGCCGTTTCGGCAGGGCCATGCGTATTGATCCAACGCCGGCTCATAAACCGGCTGTTATGCGTTCTTATAAAAGGACGCCGTTTTGTTCCAAAAGTTTCCGGGCGCTCTCCACGGAATCCACGCCCACTGCGTTTTTGATCGGAGCGAACTCCCGGCCTCGCTCCACCTCAAAGGGCAGACAGGAATCCAGTTCATGGATCATATCCAGCACCAGACTCTCGTATTTATACCCGTTTGGCTCCTGCGGTCTGAGCAGGTTCCCGTCCTCATCCAGACATTCGATCTTCTTTTCCACGATGTGCAGAGGCATCCGGGACGCCATCATCTGCTCCAAATCCTCCACCCGGAACAAATAATTCAAGATCACGCCGAAATAATATGCATAATCGCCCTGCTCGTCGCGGGCGTTGCGCATCTCATCCGTCAGCTCATAGTATTCCACGATCGAAGGTTTTCCATCCTCCAGACAGATCACGCCCACCTTTTCGTCCGGGTCGCTCTTTCTCACCACTTTTGCGCCCACCGCACAGTCCTTCTGAATGACCGCGCCCACAAAGCAGGGGTCTGCGATGCGCTGTAGCACATTGTCCACCGCAAACACATTCAGCCACTCGATTCCCTCGTCATGCACCAGATCCAGCAGCCCGTTTCTCTGCAGCGAGATAAACCAGCCGCCGTTGCCGTTGGGGGAAGTGGCAATCCTCCCCTTCTCCTCCAGATAAATCTTCCCGTTATAATCGGTGGCCGCCGCCATCTCCTGCCGGAAAAAATGAATATACTCCGATCGGTAGCCATAATAATTCTTTTCCCGCATAAACCGCACGGTGGCGTCGTGGTTCTTCTCACTGGTCATGACAAAGAGATGAATCCACACATCCGCCTGCCTCACCACGTCCATGAGATTCCGGATCAAGCATTCAAAAATCGAAAGCTCTCTCGTGACTCCCACATTATACATTCCCTTGGGATCGTCCGAACCAAGCCGCGTTCCCATGCCTCCGGCCAGAAGTACCGCGCCCACTTTTCCCTCCCGCACGGCCTCCAGCCCTGTCTGCGTGAAGCTCTCCCTGCAAGCGTCAATCTCGTCGATCTGCATCGCCGCAAGCGGTGTAATCACGCCCTTCTTGGACAGTTCTTCCCTGTGCCTGCAAGCCTCCAAAATCCGCATATCCGTCGCGTCGATCTGATCGAGCAGACGTCTCTGCTCCTCCGCGGACAATTCCTCATAATATTTCAGCACATGCTGCTGGCCATATTCCGCAAGCTTCTCCTGCGCCCGCTCAAGCATCATTTTCTCTCCCTCTCATTCCGCCGCCGACGCGGCATTTATGTACAAGGACTTTGTTCCAGCATACCACAACCGGCTCCGTTCGTCATCTTTTTTAAAATAATTTAAGAACTGATTCCAAATCGTTTCAGAACTGACGCCTTACAACTCCAGCGCCTCGAAGAAGTCCCCGCGCGTCAGATGCTCCTCCTGATAACGTATGAGAAACGCCTTCAGCTCGGGACAGTCCCCGCCCACATCGGCCAGAAGCGCCTCGAGATTCTCCGCGTTCACACAGCCGCATTCCGCAAAGAGACGGAAGTATGCGCTGTCTCCTCCATGCTCCTCAAGCACGACCTTCCAGCTCTCCGCATGGGCGCATCCCTTGGTGTGCGCCCGCAGGTAACGTTCCATCTCTTCACGATCCTCTCCGGAAAGCCCTCTGGAATACAAAAGCCTTAGCAGGATCAGCCGCACCTTGATTCTGCGCCGTCCGCTCTCGTAGGCGGCCGCGTCCGTGCTGCCGTAATCCTCCTCCCCGCAGAGTACCTGTTTGGAATACCCCTCCTGATCCGTACTGTGCAGAACGGCCAGCATCCGGGCGTCCCATTTGGCAAGCCATTCCCCGCTTCCCGCCTCCGCGGCGTCCAGAAGATAGGGCGCGTCCGCCGTTGTCACCGCCGCCGCAAGAAGCGCCGCCGTCGTCTCGTCCGCTCCGGACAGATCCGCCTGCTGCCCACGTAAATAAAGAAACCGGAGACTTGCACACTCCAGAAAGAGCGCCCGGCCAAAGATGGGTTCGCCCGCCGCTTCCTCCGCCGCCCGAAACACCACCGTATGCAGACTGTCGCAGTAGGCGAACGCCCAGTCTCCGACCTCCCGCACCCCCGCGGGTACCGTCACCTTCCGCAGATGCTTCCTGCTCAGGAAAGCCTTCCTGTCGATGGCGCGCACCGGGCAGTCCCCGATCCGTTCCGGAATCTCCACCTCGCCCGCAAGCCCCTGCATACGGGTGATACAGATTCCGCCCGCAGCATCCGGCTGCAATTTCCCGTCCATCCTCCGATAATACAAACTCCCGCCCGGTATCGGATATTCCCGTTCCGTCTCCGTCATGCACATGCCGCCTCCTTTTTATCACCGAATGTCCTATAGTCCCAGCTCCGCAATCTGCGCCTTCAAATCGTCCCCTCTCTCTCCCAGCATCATCTCCTGATTATGCCTTGCATAATCGGGGCTTCCGAACGATGCGATAAACTGCGCGCTGGTCTGATCCATCGTAAGTTCCGTCATCAGAATCAGCATCTCATTGCCCTGTGCGAACGCCTCCTCCACAAAGGCGAACAGCGCCGCCAGCTCCCCCGAAGCCCGCTCCGTCTCCTGTCTCATTTTTGCGACACATGCATCATATTTGTTTTTCAGACAGGCGAAGGCTTCCTCTCCCGTTCCCATGTCCCCCGCATAGATTTCTTTTTTCCCCTCCTCCAGAAAACGGATCACCCGCAGATGTTTTCTGCCGTCCGCATCGGACAGGGCGTTTGCCGCCCGCAGATGCTCCATCAGCTTTCTTCTGCCCTCTGTGAGAAGCTCCAGCTGAACCGCCGTCTCCGCCGCCTGCGTGCCTTCCATTTTCGCCTTGACAGCCTTTAGGGGCGCAAGCAGCTCCTTTAGAAACCCCCCCTGCTCCATCACATCCCCCATATCCGCCTGTACTCTGTCAAGCAGCATTCCCAGAAGAGAGAGCCTCTCGTCAAAGGCCGCCTCCTTGGCGCGGGCGATCGCCTGTACGCCCGCATGTCCCTCCAGAATCTCGTGGATACGGTAATCTTTTTTATATTTGTGATACAAATCATAATAGGCCGTAAACTCTTTCACGATACGCTCGTCACGGAGATACTGCCCCACCAGACTCTCCTCCACGCGCATCTGCTCCTCCTCGTAGAGAAAGAGAATCAGGGACAGATCTTCCCAGCCCCGGGCCGTCACATAACTGCGCCCCTTGGCCGTCATCTCCATCCGGTAAAAACAATCCTTCTTTAAATCCAGAAAACTGACCACCGCCGGGTGAATCCGGCGCTCTCTGGCGTACTCCTTCCAGACGCCGAAATCCGGCTCCACCTCCAGAATTTTCAGACGATCCATGGTCACCACGTCAAACTCCCGCACCGACCGATTGTATTCCGGGGGATTGCCCGCCGTAACGATCACCCATCCCTCCGGCACCCGATGCCGTCCGAATACTTTGTACTGCAAAAATTGCAGCATCGTGGGCGCAAGCGTCTCCGACACACAGTTGATCTCATCCAGAAAGAGGATCCCCTCCCGGATGCCGCTCGCCTCCATCGTGTCATAGACGGAGGCGATGATCTCGCTCATCGTGTACTCGGACACGCTGTAGGTCTGCCCGCCATAGTCTTTTTGGGTAATAAACGGCAGCCCCAGCGCCGACTGTCTGGTGTGATGGGTCATGGAATAGGACACCAGCGCCACCCCCAGCTCCTGCGCGATCTGCTCCATGACGGCCGTCTTGCCGATGCCCGGCGCTCCCAGCAGGAAAATAGGCCGCTGGCGCACCACGGGTACACAGTACGCTCCGAATTCGTTTTTCTTCAAATATAAATTCACGGAATCTTTAATATATTCTTTTGCCTGTTTGATATTCATGTCCGCCTCCGCTATACCGCCCTCAACCTTCGGCCGCCTAATCTTCCTGTTTCTTCTTCGCCTGATCTTCCTGCTTCTTCGCCTGTTCTTCCTGTTTCTCCTTTGCCCGTTCTTCCTCCGCCTCGGCCTCCTCGTCCTCCCAGACCACCTTCAGGCTCCAAGGCGGCACAGGCCCTCTGTTCTCATCCTCGTCCGAAAACGCGAAAATCACGTCATAATCCGGCATCCGCTCCGGATAAATCCCGTACCCGTCCGTAAAATAGATTAACCCCTTCAAGTTCTCGAACTCTCCCCGCTCTTTCAGCGCATTCAGATAAGCAAACACCGGCCTAAAATCCGTCGCGCCGAACCCGGAAAGTTTCCCGTATTTCATGAAAACGTCAAAATCCTCATCACAGGTGATTTTCGTATCGCTCTGCACCTCATTGTCGCACTGGATGATGTGTACGTTGATTTTATGGAAAAAATTCTCCCCGTTCTTTAAAATAGAATAGGTCTTGCGCAGAAAAGCCCTCACCAAAGCTCCCCGGCAGGAGGCGGAGGTGTCGATGGCAATGGCAAATTCCTTCACCTTCTGCGCCTCGCGGTATTCCAACGGCTCAATCAGCGGGAGATTGCCATACCGTTCCAGCCCGTAAGTGTAATAAATATAGTCAAACTCCTCGTCGTTGACCGTGACGTCCTCCGCCGTCACCATAAAGCGTCTCAGAATATCCGTATAGTCGTACCGATCCCGGGTAGCCTCCTCCAGATTTTTCTCCAGCGTCTCCGCGCCGGATTTTGCCTTGGTAAAAGATTTCAGATCCGCCTTGACGCGCTCGCTGATCTTGCGCCACTGTTCCCTCGTGATTTCCAAATGTTCCGCGGGCATCCAGAGGCTGTGCGCGTCCCTGTAAAACAGTTCCCGGAGTTCTTCCCGTTCGCGGGGCGTGGGCGGATTCAGCCGGAAATAGCGGTAAATGCGCTCCGCCGTGAGCGGGCCGATATCCTCCCGCAGCAGCCGCAGTTTTCTCTCTGCGTCCGCATCCCGCTCCAACGCCATTCCGGTCAGCCGCAGATCCAGTATCACATTCTCCACGGCAATATCCGCCGCCAGATCCCACAGCTCCCCGTCCAATTTCTCGTACCTAAAATAATGGGCAAACACACAATGAAGCAGCATGTGCAGATAGATTCTCCCCGCCAGCCGATCGTCCGCCCGATAGACCTTGAGCAGATAAAGAGCGTCATAATAGCAGACGCTCCCGTCCGTGGCCATACAGTCCATTCCCGGCCGCTCTTTCCAAGGAAGCCCCGCCAGCGCCGTGTCCAGAAAACGCAGATGCATCAAAAGCTCGTCATGGATCAGCTGCAATATTTGATTCGAGAGCGCCGACGCCTTCTTCCCGTCCGGTTTCATGGGGTTTCCTTTCTCCGATCATGCCGTTCAAGTCTCTTCTATCATGATCCTTCTATCATGCATGATTCTTTTATCATGATTCTTCTATCACGATCCTTCTATCATGATCCTTCTATCATGATCCTTCTATCATGATTATACTGCATTCCGCCGTTTTTACACAAGATGTCCCCGATCAGTATTTATTTTTCTCGCAAAATAGATTATAATTCCTATAACAATTCAGATCAAATACGATAAAACGATTTACGGGAGGTCGGAACATGGCTTGGGCGGATATTCTCATTTTTGCAGTAAACTCAGTTTTGCCAATTATCCTCTTAGTTGTATTGGGATATCTTTTGAAACGAAAAGGATTTTTTACCAAAGAATTTTTGAAGATTGCCAATAAAACCGTTTTCCGGGTACTCCTGCCCGTGCTTCTCTTTACCAATCTGGCCAAGATGGAGAATTTTTCCGAACTGCGGCTGGATGCGGTACTCTATGTGCTGGCCGCGGTGGCTCTGCTCTTCGCCATCGGGCTTGCGCTCGCACAGGCTGCCGCCGACCGCCGCCAAAAAGGCGTGCTGCTCCAATGCGTCTTCCGCTCCAACTTTGCCCTGATCGGGGTTCCGCTGGCACAGCTCATGGCGGGAGACCAGGGCGTACAGTCCGCCGCCCTGCTGTCGGCTTTCACCATCCCGGTGTTCAACATCCTCTCGGTGGTCGCTCTGTCCGCCTACGCCCCGCCCGCGGCGGCTTCCGGAAGTCTGGCGCGCATCCGCAAAATCCTGCGGGATATTCTGCGCAATCCTCTGATTCTGGGCGTGTTGGCGGGCATTGTATTCGTGTTCCTGAAACCCCTTTCCGCCGCTCTTCCGGATGGTGTGTCCGCTGTATTGGGCAGATTCACCTTCCTCGGCACGGCGCTAGACTATCTGGCCAAGGCCTCCACTCCCGTTGCGCTTCTGGTGCTGGGCGGACAGTTTGAGGCAAACCGCATCCGGGGACTGAGGAAACAGATTCTTCTGGGCGTTACGGGGAGGCTGGTCTGCGCCCCGCTTTTGGGAATCGGCGGCGCCGTACTGCTGCAGCAGATGGGCGTCCTGCATTTTGACAACGGCATCTACGCTTCCTTTGTGGCGCTGTTTGCCACCCCCGTGGCCGTCGCCAGCGCCGTTATGGCTGAGGAGATGGACAACGACGGACAGCTCGCAGGACAGCTGGTAGTATGGACCACTTTGTTTTCCTCCCTCGGCATTTTTGTGACGGTAGTCGTTCTGCGAGCCTTGGGATTGCTTTGATACGATGATTCGATACGCTTATCAGGTATTTTTGTCAGGAGGGAAATAACTATGAGCAATATTGTATTTTTCTGTATTCCGGCACACGGACACACCAATCCCACCTTGGGCGTGGTGGAAGAATTGGTAAAACGCGGCCATGCGGTGTCCTACTATTCCTACAGCCCTTTTCGCGAACAAATCGAGCGGCTTGGCGCAAAATTCATTGCCTGCGACGATTACGATACGGAGCAACGTCTGGAAGCCAAAGATGCGGCGCAGGTAGGGAAGGATTTGGCCTTTTCCACGCAGATTCTGGTGGACACCACACTGGCTTTGGACGATATGGTCTGCAGGCACATGCAGGAATTAAAACCGGACTGCATTGTGGCGGATTCCATGGCCGTATGGGGCAAAGCCGTCGCGCTGAAGCTGGGCATCCCCTTTGTCTCCTCCACAACCACCTTTGCCTTCAATCAATACTCCGCCCAAATCATGAAACAGGGAATCGGCCAATTACTGGGCATGATCTTCTCCATGCCCAAAATCAACCGGAATATCAAACGATTACAAGCCAAAGGCTACCCGGTCAAAACCGTCTTGGATCTCATCCAAAACGACAACGAGACCCACACCATCGTATACACTTCCCCGCAGTTTCAGCCCTGTGCGGAAACTTTCTCGGACAAATACGCCTTTGTGGGGCCTTCCGTCAGACCCGCCAACACACAAATCGAGAAAAAACGCGATAAGATGATTTATATTTCTATGGGAACGGTCGTAAACAATTCTCTTGATTTTTATAAGAAATGCATCGCCGCCTTTGCAGACACGGAATATCAGGTTCTCCTGTCGGTGGGAACGCTCATTGATCCCAAAGATTTGGGCCGTCTGCCGGATCACATTACGGTTCAGGATTTTGTTGACCAGATCGCCGTTCTGGAGAAAGCCGACGTGTTTGTGTCCCATTGCGGCATGAACAGCGTAAACGAGAGCCTCTACTATGAAGTCCCTCTCGTGATGTACCCGCAGACGCCGGAACAGGAGGGCGTGGCGGCCAGAGTGGAACAGGTCGGCGCAGGGATGCTCTTGAAAAAGGCAAGCGTCTCTTCCATCCGGGAAGCTGTCGAGCGGGTGCTGCATACGCCCGCCTACCGCGAACATGCGAAGGCCGTCTCGGAGGGCTTCCGGAAATGCCCCGGGGCGAGAGGCGCCGCCGATAAAATAGAACGACTCTGCCGCCGCACATAACCGAAACTTTCGGCCTGTACGGCGGCAGTTTATTTTCCTTTTGACTCTTTTTCCGGCGTCCGCCGCCTTCCTGCATCCCGCAGCCTACAGCCAGAAAGAGGTCAGCCTCAGATTCCAGATGATGTCATTGAGCTGTTTCTGGCAGTCGAACAGCTCCGTCGCCACATCCGCCACCTTGTCGCCCAACAGCTTCATGGCGTCGCGGTTCTCCACCATCGCCTTCATGTACAGGGAATAGGTCTCCAGATTGCCCTCAAATTGAGTCTTAATCTGCATCAACAGAGATTCCAGCGAATTGCGGTAATCCCTGCCGTAGTCCTCACACATGCTGTCAGCAATCTCCACCAGCATCTTCTCCACATCCTGAATGAATCCCGCCTTGTCCAGATACTCGCCCTTGAACATCAGGAATTTCTCGGTTCTGCAATGAGAATCATACAGCTCGCCCCAGTTGGCAATGCCGGGTTTCACCACCTGCGGAACCGGCACATCCAAGAAGAATTTCTTGGCGGCCTTGCTGATGTTGCCGTTCTCCATGATCGTCTGCTTTACGGTTTCCATGAAGATATCCCGCTGGCTCTCCAGCAGAATCTTTCGCTGCGACAGGAACCTCTCCGTGTATTCATCGATCGCTCGGTTAATCATATCGCGCACATTATCCTTGTCGCGGTCCTTCACCCTCACTCTTCCCAGAAGTCCCAGAAACCATCCCCGCAGCTCCCTGTCCATGTAATTCTTCGTGTTGCCCACGATCGCACTGTACAGATTCGCCCGATCCAATCCCAGCGTCCGGCTGGCTTCCTCTGGGAGCGGCATATTCTCCGGAATGGAGGATTCGCTGTATGCTTTCTCAATGGCCTCGTTGATGGTTCTGCGAAGCTCGATAATATTTTTCTCGATCTCCTTGATCTCCTCGCGGTTGCTCTCGCGGAGAGACACCGCGCGGTTGCTCAGCTTGGACAACGCTTTGTCCACACTGTTGATAATAGCGGAAGCCTTTACGGCGGAAGCATATTTCTCTCCGTACTGCAGGATCTCGCTCTCTAACGCATACAACCCTGCGGCCACCTCCAGAACCGAGATATCGTCCTTCTTCTCGCGGGCGCTGTCCAGCGCCTCCTCGCAGCGCTCGATCATACGCTTGGTGGCAAACTCGGACATGGCACATCGGTCTTCCCGATAACAATAGCCGCCGAATTTATCGGTCATATTGCTCAGACCTCTGTTAAACTCCGACTCATCCTTCTCGGAGGCGATGCCGTTTCGCACGGCTCGCGCGGCGTAACCGAATTTCGCGGAGATAAAGAACAGCTTTTTGTCCGCAAGCCTGATTGAGAAAGCATCGTCGTCCTTGTACTTGATCTCCTCATGCTGCAGGTCTTTTCTGGCGTCGGAGTCAATACAGTCGGACCAGTTGATCACAAACAGAGAACGGCTGATATCAATGCTGGTCTTGCTGTCCTTCTCCTCAGCTTCTTTCAGATACTTGAGCAGCGCATTGTTGCCGCTTCCCTCCGTCTTGTTCGGAGCAGCCACAAAGATCAAAATCGACTGCTTCTGCTCGGACAAGGCATCCATCAGCACCGTCTGATGCTCCGCATAGTTGCTGTCCGTTCCCGGCGTGTCATAGATAATGTACTGCACATTGGGACTGTCCAGCGCCACGGGGAAACTGATCCGGATATCCGCCGACACTGCATCCAATGCATTCAAAACCGTGAGCAGGGCGCAGATCTGCTCATGCTGTCTGAGCTTCTCCTCATTCACCCGGTTGACTTCGCGCTGAATCACCGTTCTCGCCTCGCTATCGCTCGGTCCCTGTGAAAATTCAAAACAAGCCTTCACCTGATTCCATTCCAGCTCCGAGTACGCCCCGTTGATCTCAAAGGCGATCATCACATTCTCGCCGGGCTTCGGGCTGGAGATCCGAAACATCTTGGCCGTCTCGGAAGTGATCTTCTCTGGCAGAATCTTATATCCCAAAAGGGCGTTAATCAGCGTGGATTTGCCCGCGCTATACACGCCCGTAAAGCACAAACTGACAGCATTGTCATTTAAGCTGGCGATCTTGTCATGGATATTCCTGCGCTCCTCGTCAATCTGATCGGCAAAACTTTCCGCACTCTTCTTGACGTTCTCGTTCTCCATCGGAATCTCAAAGAGATTCTCCCTGTGTCTGCGCAGAATTTCCGCCGCCTGTTCGCCATACTTCTTGACCTCGGCAAACGTATGCGTCATATCGGGCAGCTCCGCAATCAAAGTCGGCGTGATCTTGCACGCTCCCGGCTCCGCATTATAATACTCCACCATCTGCACGAAATCTTCATAATCCATCTTGGTGGTTACGACCTGCATCTCCATGGACTCAAGATTGTCGAACGCGCTGACAATGTCCTCGAAAAATGCGTTCCCGTGATCCTGTAGTACGAACGTACCCTTTCTATTCATATACTGCATGAGGCGGCTGTCACTCTTGATGGCAACCTCCTGCCCGTTTTGGAAACGATGGAACTCCACTTCCTTTTTGGCCGGATGATATTTCATCTGTAAAACTTGCTTGTTCATGCTTACCTCCCATATGTCTGCGGCACAGCAGCCCTCTGCCTCAGTATGAAACTACTTTCTATTATAAACTATCCTCCTCACATAATCAATGTCGATTTGCGCAAAATCCCCAAATATTTTTGACAAAATATGCGCAGCCCCAAAACATGCGAAAACCACCGCGGATTGCTCCACAGTGGTTTCCGTCATACGATATGTCCTCTGTCCGTCATGCGGGATGGCCTTTGTGCAGATATTTCTCTCTGGTCGCCAATCCTCCCCGGATATGCCGCTCGGATTTATTCACATCCAAAACCTTTCTGGCCTGCGCCGCCAGCGTGGGATTAATCTGCGCCAGCCTGTCGGTGACGTCTTTATGTATGGTCGTTATTATTTAGAGCGTTTCTATTGGTAATTTTACCTGTCTGTGTATGGGATTTTCCATTTGCTACCTTGCCCGGTTTTTCCGATTCATTCAGCTTTTTCGGCTCGGAAGCATTTGCACCAGCAGTATAATTGTCCTCCACCAGCACAGCTTCCTCCAAACCTAAATCACCAAACAGTCGCAGGAAAATTTCTACATTTCCCTCTTTGTTCACCTCTATCTTCTGAATAATGCGTTTTAATTGGGTATTGGTCATCTCGCGAACATCCGTGATGTCTTCTATCTCTTTGAAAGTATGATTTAAAACACCCTCAAGCTGCTCTCCCTTCGTCAAATGATAAGATACCATTTTCAATTCATTTTCCAACCGTTCTACTTCTTTTCTGGAACCGCCGATTTTGTCATTCAATTCCTGTCTGGTAATTAAATCGTCCGTATACATATCCATATATTTTTGTCTGGCTTTCGTCAACTTATTTAGTTGGCCTTTCAGTTCCTTTTCATATTCCAAATTTTCGTCTTTTGCCTTATAAGTACGCTGAAATTCCTCCACTACATACTGAACTACCTTCTTTTTCCGGCTGAGAATCTGATTAAAATACTCCTGCAAAACATCTATCAACTCGTCCTCCTCAACAGTGATTGCATTAGGGCAGCTGTCAGCTCCCTTTCCATTATGCCCGGAGCATACCCAGCGGACATAAGTATTTTTATAAGTGCGAACGGTGCGCCGAAAAGACCAGCCGCACTCCTTGCAGCGGATTAAGGTAGAAAAAAGATGTTTATTGCTCTGTCGTTCTCTGCTCATATTAAAAGATGCATGTCTGCTATGAAGAATTTTCTGTGCATTTTCAAAGTCCGCCGGCTCAACAATTTTCAAGTCAGAGCGTTCTACCACCATCCATTCTGTTTCATCTTTATCTTTCCGCTTTCCGGTAAGAAAATCTTCTACTTCCTGCTTGCCATTGATGATTTTTCCTGTGTAGAGTTCGTTGGTTAAAATCCGGCAGACGGCATTCTGGCTCCAATTGCAGTTTCGCTTTGTTTTGAGCCCTCTTTCATTGAGCATATTCGCAATTTTGGCTGCACCATATCCCTCCTGCAGATACCACTTGTAAATCTGTTTGATTACTTCCGCTTCCTGCTTATTGATTTCTAAGTTAAAATAATCGCCTATGGTTTTGTCATAGCCATAAACAATATTTGGAACACGCCCCTTTTCCGCATTTATCTTCTTGCCGAATTTCACACGCTTAGAAGTGTTGGCACTTTCCTCCTGTGCCAATGCGCCAAAGATTGTTAAAACAAATTCGCTATTGCCCATGCTGGTCATGTTTGCCGTCAAGAATTGGGTTTCAATGCCGAGAGCTTTTAACTTGCGGATATTTTGAAGCAAGTCTACCGTATTTCTGGCAAAACGGGAAATATCCTTTACCACCACCATGTCAAACAGACCATGCTCCGCATCGGACATCATGCGCAGGAATTCTCTGCGGTTTTTGATTTTGGTGCCGGAGATACCTTCATCTGCGTAGAGGCGGACAAGGTTGTCCCCTGTCCGCTTGGTGTATTCGGAGAAGAAGGATTTTTGAGCTTCTAGGCTGTTTAGTTGGTCTTCTTTGTCGGTGGAAACACGGCAATAGGCGGCAATGTTCATGGAGATACCTCTCTGTTAATTTTATAAGTTCTGTTAATTTTATAAGTTCTGTTACTACTATTTATTATATACTATATATCTATATATACAAGAAAAACTTCCGAATAATCCAGAAGTTTTCTTTAAACAATTTTCCTTTTCAATGCTATTCTTATTTCCCCTCCATTCTATCGTGAAATCATTTGGCTTTCTCTTATATTCAACCTTACAGTTAATAACCAGATTATTGATAAACAGCTATGGGAATAACCACTAGTAATGGTCCTTTGATTACATCTCTTACAACATCAGGATTATCCATGTTTTTAGGCATTTTTCTCCGTTGTTCTCTATTTAATGGCAATTTTTTTACATCATCTAATAATTCATCCAATTTTATACTCTGTCCTTTAGGAACCTTTCGCAATACTTTGCAAAACATATATGATTGCCCTACAAAATTCTCTTGCGAACACCTAAAGTAGCTTTCATCTAAATACGCTACTAATGGAAATTTCCCATCTTCAAAACTAAACACACAGGATATTTCTTTACCAGAACGCAATTGTCCCAAGGCTGAAAACCCTTTTAGTGCCTCTTGCGTTTTACGATCAAGAAACTTCTCATCCGTAAATCCTTGTATAGCCGTTACAAGCTCTCCTATTTTTTGAACACTATCTGTCAATTCTTTCATTTTGGAAAATCGTGCCGTTACTAAGACTTCAAGAAAATCATCTCTTTGTAACTCTGTAAATATTTCATTTGATAAAAGTTCATAATACTTTATTTGTTCTTCATCATTCCCTGATTGCAAATATGTAAAAATTTTATCAAATTTGGCTGCATCACTTATTTTTACCGATCGTTTAACCTCTTCCCCCAATTTGTCTATATTACTGCCTTCTCCGGCAACAATTTTTACTCCTGCTTTACCAGAAATTGAACTTTCTGAACTATTTACTATTGCTTGAGATTCTTCATCGTAAACATAACCATCAATTACAGATAAATAATCTTCAACCACTTTTGTGTTTAAATATAAAAAATTTCTTAACTTCATATCGTACATCCCTCCATATGTTGCTTTGCTTCCTCTGGCAAATACCTCGCCAATTCTTCCACCAACTCATACACCTTAGTCCCCGGTGCAATCTCTGCTGGTGTCTTTCCCTCCCCCTCTTTTATAATCCGCTTCGCATACCGTATAGCTAACTTTGGATTCCCTCTCTCCATCAGGATATCAAATATATCTTTCATATTCTTTTGATACTTTCCAATTCCCAATTCTCTAAACTTATCGTTTAAAAACTTAATATACTCCGCCCTATGATTATTGGAAGTATAGTACGCAAAGTGCAATACAAACCAAAACTCAATACACTCGTTACTCCATGCCGCATGATACTGTAATTTCGGGTTCTCCAAATTCAGCTTGTCCACTCGCTCTGCTACACCATTAAAATCCTTTACCGGAAAACTGTCTTTATCATACACGCACCAAATCTGTCCTCGTTCAATCCCATTCTTGCGGACATATCGTTCTGCCATACCAATTACTCGCATGGTTTCCGCAGCGCAAGGTTCTATCTCAATCAAAACCATATCCTTATAAATCGGGTTATTCTCTATCAAACGCTTAAATCCTTCAAAATAAAGCGGTTCCGTTTGTTCTCCCTCACAGAAAATATAATAACGGTATTCCTTCTTCTCAAGATATTCCTTGCGCCTCTGCTTCCTCCACTGTGTTGTCCCTATCTTTTTAGGCATTGACATCACTCCAATCAATAATTGTTTTCAGATATGGATCTGCGCCATACTTGCCCTCTAAATATTGCTTATCGTATTTTGCATCCATGCGAACGGATTCACCTTTTTTGTTCTTAAATTCGACCAAAGAATAAAGTTTAGAATTCTGTTCCTTACCTTTTGCCACGAACCAAATCTCATCACGGCGAAAAATATCATTATTCATAGTGGACAAATCATGTGAAGTAAAAATCAACTGTGCGCCATTTTTGTTAATTTTCATATTGTTGAACAGCATAATTACATAGCGCAGCAATACCGGATGGATTTTTGCATCTAGTTCATCAATTACAAGCGTTGTTCCCACAACAAGACTTCTGGCAATAAAAGGCAGTAACCCAAACAGCTTCTTTGTTCCGCTGGATTCTTCTGACAAAGTCAACTCTGTGCTATATCCGTTTACTGTATGCTTTGTATAAACTTCTATGTGGTTTTCTTCTTTTTCCTCAATACGGAAGTCCTCGATATCCAAATCCATCTCGCGAATCATATCTAGTACAAGCTTTTTTACTTCTTCCGTTTTAGCGATAGCAGTCCGCAGTTCCTGTCTTGGATTCCCATAATTCAAGAAATCAATAGAGTTTTCAAACCATGCAATCACATCAGAAATTACCTCATTCTTTTTATAGGTAATTCCTAAGTAAGACAATAGTGGCAGATTCTCCGAAATTTCTTCACTGATTTTAATTTTGCCAAACACACCTTTTAGCTCAATTTCATTCCCATTTCTTACAAAGAGCGCCGAACGCCTTCCTGTATCTAACTTTACCCTGTCCAAACTCTCATAAACAACAATGTCTTGTTTCACATGCAAAATATAGCGGTATTCTGCAATTTGAGTTCTAAAGAACACCTCAAACTCCGTTGGCTCCTTTCTCGTTTCTTCCGAAAAGGCAAACGGCTCTACCGGAATTTTTCTTGCCTTATATTCACACTCTGACTTATCACAGGTCGCACACAAAGGTCTTAAAATCTTTGCATCTAGTGTGTGCAACGCTTCCAGCACATTTGATTTACCGCCGCCATTCGGTCCGTAAATCACAGATACCGGCAAAAATTTTTCTCCGTCTTCCGTTTGAATAATTCTATCTTTATGTTCCATGATTGCTGCCGCCTGCATATCGAAGGTCATCTCTTCACGGATACTTTTATAATTTTTTACGGTAAATTGGCATAACATAGCTTCTACCTCCATCTTGTATTAATATTATACACGGTTTTTCTGTTTTGTAAACTATATTTGAGATTTTTTCTCATATTTTTGTTGCTCATATGCAATGTTATGAATAAACACCTATTTCCTTTTTAAAATAAATCAGTTATAATTATCCCATCAGTAAAATAAAAGGAGAATTTCATGACAACAGAAGAATATAACCAAATCAAAAAAATGTTTAAACTTTCAAAATTGGATGATGAATTGCAGAAGATAAACAATGACATTTTCGAAATTACTTGCATATTGTCCACCATTCCTTTCAATATGGAAACAGCCCGCCAAAAGGTAATATCTATTAACAATGAACATCCGGAAAATTGTATATTTTTCCGCCTAATAAATCCTCCAAGCGGTCATTCCATCCCCATTTGCAGTGCTTCTTCAGATAATTTAGCGCAAGATTTATCTTGGAAGAAATTCTATCTTTCCATCAAAGCTAAGGCAAAAACTTTAGATGAAATTATTAAACAACTAGAATCTGTATATAATTGTAAATTATAAAATGTAAGGTCGCAGAAATCATATGATTCCAGCGACCTCTGTTTGTTTCCCTTTCAATTCACTTATTTCCTCATGGCATTCCGCTAACTCCTTAAGCACCCTTTCCA
>JAMPGV010000005.1 GCA_023663735.1 Muribaculum sp.
AGGTACAAATAAAAATCAATATTTAAAGTGTGTCTTTTGACACCCGAATCTTTTTGGGCGTTTGCGAAACACTATTCTCCGGAATCCGAATTGTGCAGATTGTATATTCATAAGCAGACCCTAGCGAACCGTTGGCACTTAGGCGCTGTACTTTAGCGCCTTATGTGCCATTACGGTGAGGTTGGAACGAAAGTGTGTCTGCGTTGAATGTGCAATTTGCACAATGACACTTTCCGAAGTGAGCGTTTCGTAACGGGTCATTCGTGCAAACGCTTATGTATAAGCGGTATACTCCATAATCATCAGCAGGATAACAAATTATAACACATGATTGTATATTTCCGCCGGATCCCTTATACTGGATATAAGGTTCTCTGCACCGCCTAAATCATCGGTGCGGACAGGAAAGGGTGACGCCATGAAAATATTAGTTTACCGTTATGGAAGTATCTGCGAGCCGGATGTCATCTCGGCTTTTCAGAAGCTGGGTTTGACTGTTCTGGAAGAAAACGCGGAGATCACGGACAAACAGCTGTCCTCCGCAGACCGTGTACGTCTGGTGGAGCGGACGCTCCAAGAGCAGCACCCGCTCTTTGTCTTCAGCATCAACTTCTATCCCGCCATCGCGGAGATCTGCCATATTTACAAGACGCGCTATCTGTGCTGGACGGTGGACGCGCCGGTGCCGGAGCTGTTCTCCGATTCCATCCGCCGCGGCACCAACTGCCTGTTTTTGTTTGACCGGGCGCAATATCAACGCTTTGCGCCCTACAACCCGGAAGGTATCCACTATCTTCCGCTGGCCTCCTGCACGGAGCGCTTCGACCGGGTCATTGCGGAGATTTCCGAGGAAGACCGCCGTCGATATCGCTCGGAAATCTCTTTTGTAGGCTCTCTTTACAATGAGAAAAATCCTCTGAACCGCCTCAGCCTCCCCGACTATGCGAAGGGATATATCCATGCCTTGACGGAAGCCTCCCTGAAACTCTACGGCTATAATCCCGTGGAGGACGCCCTGAGCGAAGAGGTCGTCTCCGCCATCAAAGAACATGCGGATGACTTCTATGCGCTGGAACATGCCGTTGCGCCTTCCGACCGCTATGTAGCAGCCCACAGTTATATCGGGATGCAGATTGCGGAGACGGAACGCATACGAACCCTGAATGCTCTGGCACAATATTTTACGGTGGATCTCTATACCCGCAGCGACACTTCCGCCCTGCGGGGCGTGCGTACACACGGCGGTGTGGCCACTCTGACGGAAATGCCCCTGATTTTCCGTTTGAGCAAAATCAATCTGAACATGACGATCAAACCCATCCAGACCGGGCTTCCCCTGCGCATCTTCGACATCTTAGGATGCGGCGGTTTCCTCATGACCAACTATCAGGCGGAACTGCCGGAATATTTCGACATTGGCGTCGATCTGGAAGCCTATTCAAGCTTGGAGGAACTGGTGGACAAATGCGCCTACTATCTGGAACACGAAGACGTCCGCAGACAGATTGCCCGGAGCGGATATGAGAAAGTATGCACAGCGCATACCTACATCCATCGGATGCGGGATATGATTGAAGCCATTCTGTAACCGTCTGCCGCTTCCACGGTCAACTCTCCATATAATAGAGCATCAGCTTCTGCACCTGCGGCAGAAGCTTGTCCCGCTCCGCCATCTCCAGCAGATTCCTCACGGCGTCGTTCAACACGCCGGTCTTCAGATACTCCGCCCGATGCTTGCGGAGCATATAGCATCTGTTTTGATAATACGCCCCCACATTGGAGGAAACTCCGCCCTCGGAAGCCGCCACCTCCAAAAGAACCTCCGGCACAAATCCAATGGGATAGTCTTTCGCCACGCGGATTGCAAAATCCCAATCTTCCAAACTGCGCATACTTTCGTCAAATCCGCCCACCGCCTCAAAAACCGCCTTAGGCATCAGCACCGTCGGCGCGCCGATCGTATTTTTCACCAGCAGATTCGGAAGAATGCGCCCCTCCAGCCCCTCCATCTGCTCCAGATCCGGCACAACATGCCGCAGGGACCCCAATAAAGTCATCGCATAGGCGCAATACACAAGACCACAATCCGGATGCTGCGCCCAGTACGCCATCTGTTTCTCTATCTTGTCATTCGTCCATGTATCGTCGCTGTCGTGAAAGGCAATCAGATCGCAGCCGGCCTTTTCCACGCCGAAATTTCTGGCTCCTCCCGCCCCCTTGTTTTCAGGCAGACGGCAGTAGCGCACCCTCTCGTCCTGTATCTGCCGGAGAACTTCCTCCGTGTCGTCCTGCGAACAGTCGTCCGCTATGATGACCTCCTTTACGGGATAGGTCTGCTTCAGCACACTCTCCACAGATTTTACGATGCTGCAGCTCCGATTATAGGTGGGAATCACCACACTGATTGCTTCCATTGCTCTCTACTCCCCCGATGATGTCATCCTGTTCCATTCCAAGCATCTCCTGTCTCAGTACCTCTCATTCAACAGCTTCCGCTCAAGGTGTCAGTCCCGCCGTCTCCAGAATCTGATCCAGACGCTCCTGCAAAGAATACTGCTCCAACACCTTCGCCCGTCCATTCGCCGCAATCCGCTGCCGGATCTGATCATGTTTTATATAAAATTCCGCCTTCTCCACTGCATCCTCCAGACTCTCGTACAGCACGGCTTCCTCCTGCGCAAACTGCTCCGCCAGCTCCGGCTGCCAAGAGGAGAGCAGAAAGCCGCCCGCCCCCATCACATCCAGTGCCCGCAGCGGAATCCCGCTCTGAATGCACCGCAGCGCCGGATTCAGGTTCACCTTGGAACAGGCAAACACCTTGGGCATCTCCTCCACATAGTCCACGGGCGGGAGGCACTTGACTCCCTGAAGCACTTCGCTGGACTGGAACGAATAGAGCCGGGCATCAAACCGTCTGCCCAGCAAAGAGAGCAAAAGCAGCCTGTCCTTTCTGGTCACCTCACTGGCCATGGCAAAGGTCAGAGCCTCCCGCGGCAGACGAAACGCCGTATCGGGATGCGTCTCCTGAATAGTGCGGTTAAACCGCTCCACCAGCTCCTGCGTGATCAGTTCGTCAAACAGATAACATCCGTACAGATTCTGCTGTGCCGCCATAGCCGCATCCAGATATCCCCGGAGATACTCGTCCGCCAATCCGCGCAGCTCCTGCATCCGGGACTCGTACAGACTCCCCACCAAGGAAATCTCCGCCCCATAGAGCTTTTCGTCCCTCTGTGAGACGCATAGCTTGGAAAGCCTTGTGCGGTTCACCCCCAGCGGCAGATAATAGACCCTCTCGATTCCCGCCCGGATATACTGCTCGGCCTGTATCCTGTCAAAAAAGAACACGAAGTTTACCGGATTGTCCAACGTCTCCTCGGGACGCACCACATTCAGCGGATTGTCATAGCACCACGCAAGATACTTCAACCCCTGCTCCTGCGCCATCTTAGAAAGCATCGGCCAGTAATTGACGCTGAGCAGGGCGTCGTACTGTCCGCCATCCACATGCCCGCGGAACCAATGCACAAAAGCCTCGTCCTCATTCTTATCGGTGAATTTCCATGTAAAAGAATCCGTCCGGATGCCTTTCTCCGCACAGATCTGTTTTACGTCATACTGCAAATAGGATTCCCACTCGTAGAATAGGATTCTCATGGATGCTCCTCCGCTTTTCCTTTTGTACTTCCCGCGGCTTTACGATTGCCCCTTTAAAATATGAATTATAGGAATTTGCCCAACGCTACGTTTCGTAAAAGGCCATTGTGCATTCTGCACAGCCCGGATGTCTGTCTCCGCACAGACTATACCATCGTCTGGCCAAACATCTGCAGATACTCCTGCGCCCTCTGCGCCGGCACATTCAGCCTGCTCTGTAATCTTGCGAGAATCTCTTGCTCGGAAAGACCCAGTTCTGTTCCAAGCTCTATAATCCCTTCCGCTTTCCCTTCTGCTCTTCCCTCTGCTTTCCAGTCCCGTCTCATTTCCTCCACTGCCAGACACATATTACAGCCTCCTTCTTCATCCGCCTCAAGCTTCTTCAAAATCTCTGCACTGTCCGTCAGGACAGCCATAGCCTCCGCCGTCTCCCGCTGCAGATGTAAATACGCCTCTCCGCTCCACAGCCGGAACAGTCCTTCTTTATCCTGCCGCATCTGAAGCACCTCTAAAAGCTGCTTCAAATCTGTGCGAAAGCAGGACAAGTCCTTCCGCTCCCCTGCACAGAACAGCGTCATCCCGTAGTCGTGAAAAACCTCCTGCCAGCCTTCCTCCTGTTCCCCAAAACACATCATCTCCCGGAGGCTTCTCGGGCCATCCCAGCGCTCCGTTCCATGGTAAAAGCAGATTGTGTACACCGGGCAGAGTCTGTCCCCCTTCTCCAGCCGCTTCGCCCAGTTCCCGGCTCTCCGCCCTTCCCGCTGAAATGCAGTCTGTCTGCGGCTTATGATGTCCCGTATCTGCCGCCCGTACTCCATCTGGTCGTAACGCATCATGCGCCAAGGCATGGCATAGTCGATATCATTTTGATTCTCCACAGCCGTTACGACAAAGCATTCTCCTGTACCAGCCCTCTTCCGGAGATCACGGACTCCCCTCTCATACCGGATACGCTCTCCGCCCTCCGGTGAAACTCGATCCACATAGCGCTCCGAGGCATCCACTAACGCATCCGCCCGCACGACCGGCCTGCCGCCAAACAACACCCCGTTAAACAAATCTGCAAATCTGTCATTGTCCGACAGATAACGATACATCACATCGTCATATTTTCCCATAATCCTCCTGTCTGCGGAGGATGTCCCGCCCCCGCCACTGTCTGTATTTGCTTGGTTCAAGTGGAAAAGGCATTGTCGCCACGGCGGAACCGCCTGAGAAAAGTAAATATAAAAATGAATCTGAATCTTTCGACAATAGATTAGAAGATCAATTGATAAAAATATTGTAATGCCTTGTCGAAGGTTCTGTCAAGTAATTTCCTACAGCAATCATTTGCCGAACATGCAACAAAAACGTCGAACGGAAAACTGAAACCGCTTTAAAAAACTACGGTTTTTCACCTATCGGAGCTACTCATTTTTCTTGTATATTCCGCTAGCGTATCCCAATTAGAATCCTTTTCAGTAACAATCACCTTTTCAATTCCATACTCATTTAGAGGATATGGTATATTGAGATCAGGATCATTCCAAAGAATTCCACCGCAAGCCTCTGGAACATATTTTCCTGAACACTGATATGAAAAAATTGTATTATCCGTGAGTGCAATAAATCCATGCGCAAAACCTTCGGGAATAAATATTTCCTTCTGTTCCTCCGCCTTCAACAGCTCCGCATGAAATTTTCCGTAAGTGACTGAGTTCTCCCGCAAATCCAGCGCTACATCAAAAAGCGTTCCGGAGACAACGTGAATCAGTTTAGCCTGTGAATCAATCGTTTGATAATGCAATCCTCGCAAAGCACCTTTTTTAGAATATAAATCGCTGTTTTCATGAAACTCGCAAGTAATACCATGCGCAGCAAAAATACTTCTTTCATAGCACTTTTTATACAGTCCGCGTTCATCAAAAAACATGTGCGGATAAATGATCCACAAACCCTCAATGTCTGTTTTCGTAAATTCAAATGCCATTTCTTTCACTCCACTCGCATTCCGCTATTTACCTTCTTTGGAAGAATATACTGATTTCCAATCCTGCAGAATCCATTTTGCCGTTCTCTCAATACCCTCTTCAAATGAAATCACAGGTTCGAATCCTGTATCTCTTTTCAATTTTGAAGCGTCAAATATTTCTTTTGGAAGAAAAACCACATTATCCACAATCTGTCCAAAATCAAGTACAACATCCGTTCCGCCATGAAGTTCATTTGCCACTCTTCCAACCACCTCGAGAAACTCTCTCAATGGTTTTGCATCTCCCGAAGCAATACAGTAATTTGTTCCATTTACTCCTTTTTCCGCAATCAGCCGCATCGCACGAGCTACATCACAAACGTGGACAAAATCATAATATTGCTTCCCAGAAGACAATTTAGGAGATATTCCATCATATATTTGGCGAATTACAGAATTGATTAAACGGGCTGAGTTCTCTTCCTCACCGTAGGTATTAATAAGCGGCCAAAAAAACCGAATGCCATAATTACCTGCTTTCGCTTTTCCCATCCAATGAGCTGCAGTCTTCGCTGCCTTGTACATATAACCCAGATTGGAAACGACTTTATCATTGGCAATCTCCGTCTCCGCTTCCGCCTCATGTATACTGCCACACCCCACAAAAGTTCCAATGGACATTTCATGCGCCGCATCAATCAAATCTAATGTGGCTTTTACATTCTGAAGCTGAATGTCCTCATTGCGGATGTCTGCATCGGACACTCCCTGCCACGCGGCATGAAAAACCACATCAATATCCCTATCAGAAATCATATCCGGCAATCTGCCTAAATCCATCAAATCACACTCAATAACCCTAACAGGTAAATTGCTTATATTTTCCCTGTTTTTGGAACCTGTACGGATCACTGCAATCGTTTCTATCTGCTCATTTACCAGTTCTCTTGTCAGAAATTTACCTATGAACCCGGTCGCCCCGGTTACAATCGCTTTTCTCACCAAACACATACCCTCCAAGTTCTCGGTGTGAATAGTCTTCAAACCTTAAGTTCCTAATCTCATGCTTTAAAGGATTAAGTACCTCTTTTTGCCCAATAGATCAAACTTTCGTATTGTCAAAACTACTCAGAAAGCACGAAATTTGTTCATTCATAACTGCCGGGATATTCCCTCCCGCCTGATAACACCTTGTCCATTCTACAACCTTTTTAACCGCCGTCTCAATGTCCCAGCGCGGCGCCCATCCAAAGGTGCTTTTTAACCGGGAGCAATCAAGCTTCAAGAAATTGGCCTCATGGACTGCGTCCCGCTCACACACGTTCTTCCACTGCAGCCCCTGCCCCCATTTCGAGACAAACAGATCTACCAGCGCGCCGGTCTGGAGACATCCCGCTTCATCCGGCCCCACATTATAACAGCCCGCATAGCGTTCATCCGCATATTGGCAGGCGGCAATCATCAAGTAAGCATATAATGGTTCCAGCACGTGTTGATAGGGACGCGTTGAATACGGATTTCTGACCACAATGGTCTCTCCCCGCAGCGCTGCTCTCACACAGTCTGGAATGATCCGGTCTTTGGCAAAATCCCCGCCGCCGATCACATTCCCTGCCCGCGCCGTCGATATGGCCGTCTTCCCCTCTGCAAAGAAACTGTTTTTATAAGATGCCGTCACCAGTTCAGAGCAGGACTTCGAGTTGGAATATGGATCAAATCCGTTCAATTCCTCGTTCTCCCGATATCCCCAATCCCACTCCCGATTCCGGTATACCTTATCTGTCGTCACATTCAAAAAGGATTTCACACTGTCGCTGTTTCGGACACATTCCAAGACATTGACTGTTCCCATGACATTGGTCTCATACGTGTATGCAGGATGCCGATATGCCTCCCGCACAAGCGGCTGAGCCGCCAAATGCAATACAATCTCCGGCTCCGCCTTGTCAAATGCCTCCTTTAACTGTTTATAATCCCTGACGTCCCCTGTAATCGAAACCATTTCATGTGCCAAATCTGCCAAGGAAAACAGTCCTTCCTCTTGAGCCGCCAGCGCATATCCTGTCACTTCCGCTCCGGCTTCCACCAGCATCCGGCACAGCCATGTCCCTTTAAACCCGTTATGCCCCGTGACAAAGACTCTTTTATTTTTGTAAAAGTCCATTGTAAAATCCATCATTACCTCCAGCCCGGATCTATTCCCATATTTTCCACGGAGCATGACCGGAATCCCACAGCTTCTCCAACTTCTCCCTATCGCGCAAAGTGTCCATGCATTGCCAAAATCCGTTGTGCTTATAACAAGTCAGTTTCCCCTCCAGCGCAAGCCGATTCATCGGTTCTTTCTCAAACATCGTCTCGTCTCCGTCAATGTAGTCCAAAACCCGCGGATCGCATACAAAAAAACCGCCGTTGATCCATCCGGTATCAGCCCGGCTCTTCTCCCGAAACGCCAGAACCTCATTATTCCCGCCAAGATCCATAATCCCGAACCTTCCTTCTGGCAAGACGCCTGTCACCGTCAATAAGCGCTTCTGCTCTTGATGAAAAGAAACCAGACGGGCTATATCCACATCCGCCACACCGTCGCCATACGTCACCATAAACGGTTCGTCGTTTAGATACTTTTTAACCCTTTTGATCCGCCCCCCCGTCATGGTATTAAGGCCGGTATCCACAACCGTCACCTTCCATGGTTCCGTAAAGCTGTCATGCAGAATCACCTCGTGATTCCCTGCGGTGAAATCATAAGTAATATCGCTTTTATGCAAAAAATAATTGGCAAAATATTCCTTTATGACATATTGCTTGTAGCCCGCACAGATCACAAAATCATTGTAACCATAATGCGAATAGCCTTTCATGATATGCCATAAAATCGGCATTCCGCCGATCTCAACCATCGGTTTCGGCCTCAAGTGGCTTTCCTCCGAAATTCTGGTTCCAAAACCACCTGCCAAAATCACTACTTTCATGTATGCTTTCCTCTCTCAATCGCACATCATGCCATATCCCATGATGTCGCAGTTACCACCACATTATTCTTAGATTTCCAGTACACTTCATAAATATATTGAATTGGATATTTGCACGCTTCTGCCTCACGCAGGCATTGATCTAAAAAGACTTCATCCTTATCGAGTATATTTTTTATCATCGGCAAAATGTGAACAATGATTTCTCCACCACAGCCTTCCAACTCCAACTTAATTAACTGATGAAGCACCTTCTTATTCCTGATTTCCTCGGAAGATAATCCATCCCAGGCTCTTCCATCACGCAGATATCGCATAAATATATTTTGGGCGATATTTTGCAGACGTGCCTTTTCATCGTCTTCAAGTGCAAAGGGAAACTCTTCTATGTATTGCATTACCTCACGATATAAATAAAAACAAATATCTTCCCATGTGTAATCCTTTTTCAAATCCTCAAACGCACAGTACACTTCCAATAATACTAGATGGTTTAAATGCCAACGTCTCCAAAATATATTAAGGAAATCTCGATATTCCAAATGAAAATCTTTGACCAACATTTTCATCATATCTTTCCATTGAATAATTCTACTTTCCGGATACATATAATTCAGCATTCTTGGATTATCTTCTTTTCCCTCATGCCACAATATGATACGAACCTTGTGAAGATCTCCATATTTTCCAATCAACATGAATATCACGGTTATTACATATAATTCCAAAAACAGATTTCCCTCCGCTCTCATGGAATCTACCGTTTCCAGTATATGACGTTCCCGTAGAATTGACATATTATAAGTCATTCCTGTGAGATACTGTAAATTCATTGCAGATCCTATCGCATCGATTCCGGCTCGATACACCGCCTGTTCCGGCGCTTGAGACAACAACGCGCCAATCCCCCCTGTACTAAATACCCCCCCGGAAGCATTTGCCTTTAAATAAGATAAAAAGTCCGGAAGATATTCTAAACGCATCAAATCTTCATCGCTGGTCAGCACCGCATATTTTCCATTTGCCACTTTCAAAACCTGCAAAATATTGGCTGTAAACCCCTGATTCTCATCAAATTCATGATAAACCACTCTGGAATCCTGCAATTCTTTGATACTCCGGTACCCCTCAACATCTTTCGTTGACCCGTTATTGGATACCACAATCTCAATTTCGCTGTCAAACGGACATTGTAAAAGATGCAGGACATTTTTTAAAGCCCTGCTCCCCCGGTTATAGCTTGGAATACAGATAGATAAGAAGATATTCTTTCTCTCCTTTCCGGTTGAACAAATTCGATTTCGGTGTAACTGACGAATCATGGAAAGAATGTCCGGATTGGCTGGAATCACCTTCTGGGGAAGAGAAATCTCATCGTGCTGTTCAAAAAAATGATACATGGAGTCGGCGTCTTTGAAAGCTTTTACATTTCTCAAGAAAATCTCTCTAAACCGCGGCAGTTTCAAAAAAGAAGCAAATTCAGGCTCTGCATCATTCAACAGCAGATAAACTGTTCCCCACTCTCGTTCCTTCAGCTCCGGAAGCAGCTGCCGAATATCCCACGTGTCCGCATAAAGAACACTCTGAAACTCGATTCTTTTTCCTCTGACCGGATTTCGTTCTAAATCAAAAATCCCTTCAAAAGTTTGTTTCCTGCGGTTAAATATGTAAAATCGATCTTCGCAAATCGGAATGAAATCCAGCGAAAGCCCTTCATACGGAATCTGCGTTATCCCCTCGCAACTTGAGGCATAATTCTTCCGGAATTCATCCTGCTTCGGCGCAATGAAAGACGCATACAAATGTTTTAAAACAGCCTCTCTTTCATATTCCAGTTCATATGCTTTAATCAGGCTTGCAACAGACTGCTCATATTCTCCCGCATGAAATTGCTCCATTCCCAAACGATAATATGCCTCTCCCAAGTGATTCATTCTTCCGCGCTCCTTTTCGTACATATGATAGAATCCCGTTATTTATGTTTCCTCGCCGCTTCTGCTTATTTTCTTCCTGCCGGCACAACTGACCGATGCCTTCATTCAAAGCGAAAACATATCGCAATGCTTACAATCTCCCCAATGCTTTCGCCCCTCATACAAGCACTTGCGAACCTCTTGAAATGACGCCCCATACCATATGTCCAACAATTTGTCTTGATTCAGATCACCTAATATATATCCTCTACCTGCATCCTTGCCGCATAACGATACTTTCCCATCCGGACGTATGAACATCTGTTTAAACGGAAGCACGCACCTGTCGCTCCCGTATTCTATGTGTTCCGCATGGTCTAATCCGTCATCGCCTCCAGACATACAGATTTCCTGCGGTTTTCTCAGCACAATGGTGACTTTCTCCTTCAATTCCTGATGCGCTTCACAATATTCCTGAATCTGAACACAAGGAGCAATCAGTTTTAGCTCCTGCTGATAATTGTCAATGATCAGCTCATCCAGCAAATCTGCCAGATCAATGAATTTCTCCAGCGTGAGCAGCTCTGCGTTTGTACGCATATGGATAACGGCATAGGGCAAATAGTCTCTCGCATATTGGCTCAATGCAATAATCCTGTCATCTAACAACGGCTCATTGTCTGAAGACAGGGAAAAGCGCCCCCCGTAGTCGAATGCCTCCAGCTGATCCACGATATTCCGAAACAACTCTTCCGGCATGACCGCATTGTGACGACGACTGATTGTTTGTATTTCAATGGATTCAAAAACAGGCGGCGCCGGGTATAATTTTTCCACCTCGCTATAAACAGAATCTCTGACACATTTGAATTGTTCACTGCTGCGCCATTCCGCTTCTGTAAGCGCCTCCTGCACCGTATCATAAGGATTGAAAATCAAGCTGTCTGTCTCGTAAAATCTATGCAGATGATTCAAAAGTACAGAGTAGTCTTCTATACCATACTCCTCCAACTGTTTTCCCATACTAGACGCATAATTCTCACATGCAATCAATATCGGATACTGCATGGACACAGCCTGCTCAACGCTGATCACCGGTTTCCCGCAGTAAAGTCCTCCCTGCTTCTCGACACTGTTATCTATAAAACCTGCAACCCATTCTTCCCCAAGCTTCTTGAGCGCGTCCCTGCCGTATTGTCCTGCCCCGAAAATCAGCACTTCCTTCACAATTACAGTCTTCCTTTCGCTATCTGTTATTCCGTTTCATTCATCGTACACAGTGCTTCGCAAACTCCACTTGCCGTTGCAATATTTCCAGATATGCGGAGACCGGAACCGGTCACACAGATGCATAAAATATTCTTTATCCATCATTGGCTGTTCAAACATCTGACTGGCATCCGGAAAATGCTCCGGATCAATCGACAAATATTCCATCAATTCTTTTTCAAACCGTTCCGGCCATTCCCCGTCGTACTTCTTCACCAGCGCCATCCCTTCTTCTCTGGTCAGCTCACCATGCCGAATCTCCTGCGCCGCATCATAAGTCGCCCTGCCGATGCCAAATTTAATGAAAGTAGTGTAATAATGCAGGTCATCCACCTTATCGTCAATACTGCTATATTTGGAATATGTCCCGGCCGTCCTCTCCGGAGACGGTTTGAAATCCCCGTGTTCCATACAATAATAATATACCTCTTGCGGATGCCATTTCTCGTAATACCCCAAATAGTGCATCTGTATTCCTTCTGCTTTGATATCGTCCACCGCTGTGGGCATATAGATCTCCAGATCAACCGGATCAATCTTGAAATCTTTGATCAGATCCCGATAAGAAACGCCGCCCAACATAGTCTTTTCTTTATCTTCCGCCGAAAAGAACTTTGCGTCCATCAACGCGCCGTCATTTTCTTTGATGGGATTGCCGTATTCGGCCTGATTCTCTCCGTAGAAAATCAGCGGAATGCCAAACTTGACCGCCAGTTTGGGAGCCACATTCTTCTGTCCGATAATAAACGGCTGGAACGGATGGAGCAGCACTTCTGTGGCGAGCCGCGTCAGAAGCCGATGCGTTAAGCTGTTCGGAGTGATCAGATAATTGTCAAACCCCGACGCAATCCATGCCTGAAAATTGTGATATCCCCACGGCGTATAAATATGCGGCGCCCAGGTAACCGTCAAGGGATGCATATGGTATTTGTACCGCAGAAGATAAGAGGTATAAAAGCTGTCCTTGCCACCGCTCCCCGGAACAATGCAGTCATAACTTCCGTCATTCTTTCTGTATTTGTCGCAAAGTTCAAATAACTCTGCCTCTCTCTCCTTCCAATCAATGGCGTCATTCTTCTTTTCGACGGCTTTACATGCATCGCACACGCCGTCTTCCCCAAAATGAATGGTCTCTTTCTTCTGCGCTGCGCTATTCTTGGTCTCCACACAGGAATTAGGTCTTTGATTGGAAATGACACATTTCTTACAAAATCTCACCTCTTGGGGAAGCCCATATCTGGCTTCCGTTGACGTATCTATATCCCCTTCATACGCCGCATAATTGATCTCCCGATACCGCTCCAGTTTTTCCATGTTTTCTCTCCATTTCCGCGCTGCTTTTGCGCATAATTTTCAATCTTCCTCTCATTCCTTTGCACATATGTCACTTAAAAATGATGTATAAAATGATCTACAAGTTCCAAGCCCGCCGCGCCGCTTTTCTCAGGATGAAACTGGCACCCTATCACCTGATCCCGCTGGACAATGGCGCAGACGGCCCTCCCGCCATAATCCACGCTGGCCAGACAATGCTCTGCACACACCGGTTTCCCCTCATAGGAATGCACAAAATAGAACTCTTGCTCCGCTGCATCTTGTCCTAATATGTTTCTGTCAGCCACAGCCTCTCTGTTCAAACGCAATTTTTCCCATCCGATGTGCGGAACATTCTGTCTCTTTCCCCAGACGTCCTCCTCCGGAATCCTTTCCACGCGTCCCGGGATCAGTCCCAACCCCTCATATAATCCGCCTTCGTCCCCCTCGTCGAACAGCATCTGCATTCCCAGACAAATTCCCAGCAGCGGAATCCCGGCCTGCGCCTGTTCCACGATGACGTCCCTCAGTCCCAAACGCAACAGACGATCCATGCCATAATGAAAGGAACCGACTCCCGGGAGAATGATTTTATCCGCTTTGATCAACTCATCCGGCGTATCCACGATCTTCACATCGCTGGTATACAAATCTACAGCCCGTTTGATACTGAGTAAATTGCTCAATCCATAATCGATTATCGCTATCATATTTGCCTTACATTACCTCCTGCCCTCAGCGTATCCTCTTTCAGCTCCCGAACGGTAGTTTTGTGAAAATGCAAAGCGCTTCCCACAGCCACGGCAGATACCCCCATCTCGGCTGCTTTTACTATATCCTGCGCATTTCTGACCCCGCCGCAGGCAATGACCGGTACATTGACCACCTCACATGCCTTTTCGATCAATTCCTGATCCATTCCCTGCATCATCCCGTCGCAATCAACGGAGGTCAATAAAATTTCGCCGGCTCCCAGTGCAACCCCTCTGCGGATCCACTCGAAAACATCTTTTCCGGAATGCTCTCTTCCGTTATCATATAGAGCTTCCCAGTTTCCGCCGGCGGTTCTTTTGGCCTGCACGGAAAGCACCATGCACTGCGACCCAAACGCCTCGGCTACCTGCGTGATAATCGTCTCGTCTTTCACGGCAGCCGTGTTGATCGCCACTTTATCCGCACCCTTGCTCAACAGGAATCGAACATCCTCCACCGACCGGATTCCTCCCCCCACAGTAACCGGAATAAAGATCTTTTTGGTCGTCTCATATAACACTTCATCCAGACTGTTCCTATTGTACAGGCTTGCCACATTGTCCACATATAATATTTCATCAATTCCGGTCTCATAATATTCCTGCGCCAATTCCTGCGGAACGCCAACTCTCCTTACGCCTTCCAACTGGATTCCTTTTACCACATAGTCGTCCTTGATATCCAAGCGCGCAATCAATCGTATTTTATTCACTCTCATCCTCCTGCAGTCGTCATCTGCCTGATGAATATCAGCGTCTGTTCAAATAATACTGTGCAACCGCCACATCCGGCTCCTCATCAATATCCACCGAATGATCCGTCTCCATAAGATAGGGAATGGGGTTATCATTGAAGCTGCATTCCGCATCCAGTTCCGAGATCGGATTAATATAAATGCTGCCATTGATTCTATAATACTGCGGCATATCCTGACGCCGCACCGTACTCCGGACAGACAGCAGTTTTTCCAACTGTCCGTCAGCACCGATGGTTCTCATGAGAACCGGATATTCAGATACGGCGCAAACTGCGGCAAGCGGCCGACAGCCATTCTCTACAAAGGTTCTGAAAGCATTGTCTATATCCTCTGCGGTGCGGAGCGGACTGGTGGGCTGCAGGAGTACCAAAAAATCATATAAATACCCCAATTCTTTCAATCTGTCAATTGTATACAACACTGCATCCAGTGTCGGCGCATGATCTCCCGCCAGTTCCGCCGGACGCAGAAAAGGTATCCATGCGCCCCACTGTCCAGCAACCTGCGCAATTTTCTCCGAGTCGGTAGAGACCACCACATCGTCTATAAAAAGGCTGTTTCTTGCCGCCTCAATCGTATAAGCGATCAAAGGTTTCCCCTGCAGATCCAGTATATTTTTATCTTTGATTCCCTTGCTTCCGCCTCTGGCCGGAATCATGGCCAAAACTCTTTTGTCTTGTATCATCTTGATCACCGTAACGCGCTGTATGATTCTGATTCACTGAAATCAATGTTGTAAAATTTCTTTTTCAAATCAATCTTATCTTCCGCTGCAAACCGTTGAATCGTCCTCACGATGTCCCCAGACGGATCCTTGCCCTCATAGGGATTTTTACAGGTATGGCAGAAAGTCCTAAACTCATCGCTCAACGCCTTATCCATCGCCTTGACAATCTCCTCCTGATACGGCTCACAGTCGATAATGCTTTCCGCCCTCATCCTGCCTCTCTGCCTGTCGCCAATATTCACCGTAGGGATTCCAAAGGAAGGCACTTCCATGATTCCACTTGAGGAATTGCCCAAAACAAACGCCGCATATTTCACAGCGCTTAAATAACGCTTTAACCCAAGGGAATCAAAGATTTTCATATTATCATGCTGTGCCGCAAACCGTTCCAGCATCTCATTGATGATTCTTCCCGAAGCGTCCGAATTTGCTTTGGTAAAGATATATTTCAACTCCGGATGCGCCATACAGGCTTTCATCAATTCTTCCGCCTGTCCTTCTGCGCTGTTCTTTTCGAGAGTCACGGGGTGAAACGTCACCACCGCATAAGGAGCGTCCAATTTCATGTCCAAGCTCTCTTCCAATTCGCTCTTGCTGAACAGCGGGCATGTTTTGATATTCTCTACGCCCAGACCTCCTACATTAAAAACCCGTTCCGGATGTTCCCCCATCTGTATGATTCTCTTTCTATAAGACTCGGTTGTCGCAAAATGCAGATAGGACATTTTGGATATGGCATGACGGATACACTCATCAATAGCACCTTCCGTCGTCTCTCCGCCATATAAATGAATGATAGGAATCTGCATACACATTGCCGCTGCTGCAACCGCAAGCGTCTCATACCGATCCGCGATCAGAATGGCATAATCCGGCTTTGTCTCCTCAAAATAGTCTGCAAACCCTATCATGGTCAGTCCCATGGTTTTAGACATTGCAACCATAGAGTCCGAACTGAGCTGCATCTCTATCTTTCTATCAATCTTCATTCCGGCTTCTTCAATTTCTTTATAGGTCAGCCCAAACTCCGGGGATAAGTGCATTCCGGTTGCCACAATTCTCACATCAAAATCAGGAACCTTTAACAATTTCTCCAGCATAGGCTTCAACAATCCAAATTCCGCTCTCGTTGCCGTAACGACACATATCTTTACCATCTGTTTTCTCCTTGCATACTGTCATAAATCCAATCCACGGTATCAAATATCGAATAGTTTGCCTTCCACCCTGTAGCTGATTTTAATTTTGTGGCGTCCCCGCATATATAGACGATATCGTTCTTTCTGAGCAGTGCCGGATCGGTCTTGATCTCAATTTCTCTCCCGGATTTCCCGCATAAATACACTGCGATATCAATCAGCTTCACGGATTCCCCGCTTGCAATATTGTAAACTCCTTCCGGCACATCATCTTCCAACAATAGCCGATATGCAGCAGCCACATCCCGGACATCCAGAAAATCTCTGCTGACATCGAGATTCCCCAACGTCAAAACCGGAACCCGCCTTCCGCTTGCAATCTCGCTGACCTGACGACACAGACTGGGAAGAAAGCAATTCTCTCCCTGCAAATATCCCGAGTAGTTAAAGGGTCTGGTACAAATGATCTCCATTCCATAATCCGCACAAAAACGTTCGGCAATTTGTTCCTGAAAAATTTTTGTGACAGCGTATAGATTTTGGGGTTTAACAGAACACTCTTCCGTAATGGCAGCGCCGCTTCGGGCGGCATCATATATGGCCGCCGAACCGGCCAGTACACATTTGACCGGTCTTTTGCCCATCCTGACCGCTTCAAGGAGATTTACCGCTCCCAAGACATTACTTTCAATGGTCTGTCGAGGATTTTCCCTTGCCGCAACAACACTGTTCTGCGCCGCCAAATGAATGACTGCGTCAGGCTTTTCCGCATGAATAAGCCTCTGGCATTCTTCAAAATGCAGGAGATCGATCTGTCTCCATTCGGCTCTGTTTTCCTCGTCAGGCGAACTGCTGTGCCATGTTCCAATCACGTCCAATCCGTGCCGGATCAGTTCTCTCATTAAATATTTGCCTGTAAACCCATTGGCTCCCGTGACAATTACTTTCTTCCGCATCAACTTATCATATCTCTCTTTATCATGACATCGCCTGCAATATCTACCGCCGCTCTTTTCCCTAATACCTTATCATATTCTTCCGCCAAGATTTCTCCCGTTCCGGGGCGTTTTACCCAAATATTATCTTTTGTAAACGGTTCCCCCGCCTTGATGTCCCGAATCGCCACCACAGAGGCAAAGGCAAAATCTGAGGTAACTTTTTCTTCCGGAATCGCCTCCTTGTCGCCGCCCAACATCATAGGAACCTCCTGCGACGCCTGTATCAACTGCCTAAGTTCCTGTTCATCCATGGAACAGGCGATGTCCGGGCCTTTCCGGGTTTTCACATCCGTATAATGTCTTTCCACCAGCATCGCTCCCAATGCTATGGCCGCAATACATGCATGATTGCTCGTCGTATGATCCGACAAACCGATGGGAACATCCGGAAATTCTCTCATCAACTGGCTCATGGCTCCAAGTCTGACCTGTTTCGGAAGCGTAGGATATAGATTCGTAGTATGCATGAGCGCGTAGGGAACTCCCGCTTTTTCCATGATGTTGACGGCCTTGGAAACCGATTTTAGGTCGTTCATGCCCGTCGAAACGATCATCGGCTTTCCAAACGACGCCACATGTTCTATCAGCGGATAATTGTTCATCTCACCGGATCCGATCTTATATGCCGCCACACCAAATCGTTCCAGACGATCCGCTGCCGCTCTGGAAAAAGGGGTACTCAAGAAAACCATCCCCAATTCCTCCGTATACCGTTTCAGCTCCCATTCCTCGTCCTCGTTCAAAGCACACTGTTCCATCACATCGTAAATCGACACATCCGCATTTCCGGGAATAATTTTCTTGGCTTCCCTGCACATTTCATCCTCTACGATATGGGTTTGATGTTTGATCAGTCCGGCGCCCGCCCGATGTGCGGATAAAACCATTTCTTTTGCCGTTTCCAGACTTCCGTTATGGTTGATTCCGATTTCGGGAATGACCAGAATATTTTCCGGATCTCCCACTTGAATCGTTCCTATCTTGAATTCTCTCACAATGTACACCTCGCCATTAAGATATTCTCATTTCTTTCAGTTTTCTTTCCATGCTTTCCATGGAGTCAAACTGCCCCATATCCAGCCACGCATTTTCGCCAATAGGATATACGCCGACCTTTTGCTTTGCCTGACGCATTCTTTCAAAAATATCCGGCATATCAATCTTTTCACCTTGCTCAATATACTGAAAGATCTCTTCTTCCAGTATATAATAACCCGTATTGGTGAAAAAAGACATTTTGGGCTTTTCTTCAAAGGAGCTGATTTCTCCGCCTTCCACAAAATTTACAATACCATATGGGATCTCAAAATTTTTCAAAGAACAGACCATGGTTGCCTGATTGCCATTTGCCTTGTGATATTCCACGATCTTTCTGACATCGTCCAAAATCAGAATATCGCAGTTCGTCAATACAAAAGTGCCTTTGATATGAGCCTTTAACAGCGCCAGTCCGCCGCCTGTCCCCAGCGGTATGTCCTCGTCCCAGAACCGTATATGGTAATCCCGATCCGTATCGTTGAAATAGGCTTTGATCATATTCTTCTTATAGTTCACAATCATGTGAAACTCATCACATCCACGCTTTCTAAAAGCCTCAATAATTCTTTCGGAAATCGGAATATCCGCGACGGGAATCAACGGTTTAGGGAGAATTTTCGTATAGGGATATAATCTCGTACCCAATCCTCCTGCCATAATCACCACCGGAATGTTTAGGCTGCCCAGATACTCCTCGTCCTCATCCAGCTCCTTCACATATATTTTCTGGATTCTCCTTGCCTCATCGACGATTGGCAGCGCCGTTATCTTTTTCTCCACAATCATCTTTTGTGCCATGTCGATATCTCTATGCTCCAGATAAAGCGGAGAATAATTCGCAATTTCACAAACTAGGGTCTCGAGAGACGCTCCGCCTAAAATGGCTCTTCTGACATCTCCGTCTGTCAATGCCGCCATAAGCAGCCTATTCCCATCGACAACAAACAGTATTTTCACAGAGATCCTGTCCAATTGCTCTAATGCCTGCTTTAGACTAGCGTCTCCCGAAATGATATTGTCTTCAATGTCAATCAGCACTCCCAATTCTGTACTCATAATCTCCTCATCCCGCCGTACAAATGACCATACATATCCCGTAAACCGCTGCCCTGCCATATACAAGGTTAAATATTATAGATATCCGCCTTATACTTGTCCAAATTGTTCCTAAAAAATTCGATCGTCTCAGCAAGTCCCTCCTCAAACGTATATCGCATTTTCCAGTCTGTCAAGGCACGGATCTTCTCATTACTGCCTAACAATCTATTCACTTCACTTTTCTCAGGTCTGAGTCTTTCTTCATCACATACAATCCTCGCTTTAGGATTGATCTGGTCAATCAATTCCTTCGCCAATTCACCGATTGAAATTTCCTTCTGCGTCGCAATATTAATCTCTTCCCCTATGCATCTGTCCGACTCATAAATCGCCACAAACCCATTCGCCGTATCCTTCACATAATTAAAATCTCTTGTGGGCGTCAAAGAGCCGAGTTGAATCTCCGTTTTTCCGGCCAGCAGCTGCGTAATGATCGTGGGGATCACAGCACGCGCCGATTGTCTCGGTCCATATGTGTTAAAGGGCCGCACGATCGTAACCGGCAGCTGAAATGACCGATAAAAACTCTCTGCAAGTCTGTCTGCCCCTATTTTAGTCGCCGAATAAGGAGACTGCCCCTGAAAAGGATGTTTCTCATCAATTGGAACATACTTGGCCGTTCCATACACTTCCGACGTTGAGGTGACTAACACTCTCCCTACATGCTCCGCTCTTGCGGCCTGCAGGATATTCAAGGTTCCTTTTATATTGGTATCCACATAAGTATCCGGCGAATGATAACTGAAAGGTATGGCTATCAGCGCGGCCAAATGAAAGATCGCGTCCACGCCTTTTACGCTTTCGCGCACACCGTTGGGATCACGGACGTCTCCTTGGAAAATCTCCACATGATCCATGACATCCTTTGGCAAAGCATCCAGCCACCCCCAAGTATTAAAAGAATTGTAATATACGAAAGCTTTTACCTGATAGCCTTTTTGCACCAATGCCTCTACCACATGACTTCCTATGAAACCGTCCGCACCTGTTACCAATATTTTCATACAATTCCCCTTTTCATGCTCCATTCAAAACAGCGAATCAAAATCCACACGTTCAAAAATCTCTAACATTCCTCCCCGTGTGGCGTTACAGATCTTGATATTGTGCAGCTCCGCATACCTTCTGGCCGCCTGATATGCCTGTATCTGCCACTTCACGCCGTACTTTCTTGTATATTCCGAGTCCGGCGGTACTAGCGCTTCCCTTCCCATATAATAATCCTCGGTAAAATGCTTGATATTGTCAAAGTTGGAACCATGATCAAAGTCCACTCCCAGCAAATACAATTCCGAAAATCCCATATACGCAGCAAGCTGCATACAAGCATATAGAACGGTATATCCGCACACCACATACTTGTGCGCTTCCGGCGAAAAATCGCAAAGCGCATCCTCGTGATACCATTCCGGAACATTGAGGTGAAAACGGTAAATTCCATCTTTTTCCGCAGCATTCCGATCCGCAGCGCCACAATTTGCATCTCCCAGCATGATAGCAGGAAGATTGCTATTCAAAATAATATCTGAGAAATTTTTCAAACATTCAATATCTTCCACCACATAATAGTCAGGCCGCCATTCTGTCTGCTGGAAAATAGACAATATTAAATTCACGCCAAAACAGATTTCTCCTTGACTATGCAATAAATCAAGGTCATCCGCACGCAGGCTGGGGCCGTTTCCTATAATAAAACATCTTCTGCCCTTATGGATGTTTCTAAACTCTGCCAGCCGGGGATCCGCATATTGGAAAAAGTTGCAGAGCCGGTACGCATCAATGAGCTTCACGCCTTCTTGCGCTTCATCCGGAAGAATCGTCCAAAGCACAACGTCATTCGGACAGACATGATATCTCGACAGCTCATATACCGGATTACCGCTTTGTTCCAACAGCCGTTTCACAGCAGGATGATTCCGGTGCATCACAATCGGAATGTCATAGTTCCTCTGACATAAAGCCTCCCACAGCACAATGCCATACAAGGAACTTCCCAACAACACTGTCGGCTTTTGTTCGATACATTTATCTGCAACTTCAAAGATCGAGGGAATCTGTCCACGCCACACTTCCGAGGGACAATCGTCGGGCAAAAGATAATTTTGAATCTTGTGTTCTTTTAAAATGCTTAGAATCTGCCCGTTTTCCTGCGGCGTTACAATCAAGAGATGCGTCTGGGGATCATAATCTTCCATGTATTGTTGAAAGGATATCATTGGAATCTTCCGATAATATGTTCCAAGCAATGACCGGTTGGAGTCGATGATTGCCAGCACATTCTCAGGCATGACAAAATCAATAATATTCTTCCCGTTTCTTCCAAGTCCCCATACAACATATTTCATGACCGTTTCCTCCCGCCTGCCATCACGTATAACAGAACACGTCGCAATATTTGCAATGCTCCCAGTTTTCCCTTCCCTGATATAAGCACTCTCTCACCATTTTAAAGCGATCGTTGTACCACACCTGAACAAGAGTATCCTTCGACACATCACCCAGCGTATTTTTCCCGAGCGCGTCATTGCAGCACAGGGAGACTTTTCCGTCCGGCCGAATAATCATCTGTTGAAACGGTCTGACGCACCTCGCTTCCGGATAGGATACCTTTGGCGCATTTGGCGCATCCCCTCCGCGGGTCGTCAACACTTCGTCTATCTTGCGAAGGACGATCGTCACCTTTTCCTTTAATTCCGGATGCGCTTCACAATAATCGGCGATTGCTGCACACTGCGGAATCAATTTTAATTCCTGATTATAGTTGTCAATAATCAGTTCGTCTAAATACTTTACGATTTCCTGAAATTTATCTATAGTAAGCAGCGTCCCATTCGTATATAAATGCATTTTGGCATGAGGAAGCCTGCTTCTGGCATATTGGTGGAACGATATGATACGCTCATCCAGAAACGGTTCATTGTTGGAAAATAACGCCAAGTGATCCGAATAGGAAAGCTCCGCCAATTCGTCAATGATTTTGCGGAATAATTCCTCCGACATCAGTTTGTATTCTCTGGTATCATTTTTGACGCTCACCGGACAAAAGGAACATCCGCCGTTGCATCGGTTGATCGTCTCAATCTCTATCTCATTGAACAAACCGCCTTGCCTGTACAGTTCCTCCGTCTTTGCATTGACGTCTTCAATCTGCAGCTGGATTGCTGAGGCCGAAGATTGAAAAAGCATTCCGTCAGCCGTATATGCATATGGGTTATAAACCAATTCCCCAACATAAGTCTTCAACCCGCCTGATTCAACTCCTGCAAGACATTTATAATCATAAATTCCATGAGCTTCCAGCTGCTTCTTGATCTGTGTCGTATGCTCAACAGTTAATATAATCTCATAATCCTGATATATGCGCAGAAAATGTTCAAAACTGATAATCTCTACGCCATCTATTGTCTGTCCGGTACGTGCGGTATCGTTATCCACAAAACAAAATACATTCTCTTTCCCGTATTTGTTTAATGCGTATCTTCCATATTCCCCTGCTCCAAATAAAATCTTTTTCATATGCCCTCCTTATGGCTATGCCCAGATTGTCCGTCATGTATGTTCACATCGCCGTCAATAAAGTCCTCTGACAGCCATACTATTTTGTCCTCAGGAACCTGCAGATCCAACAGGCATCTCTTCATAGAAGCCACAATACGTTCCGTGACGCTTGCAAGCAGTACATAGTCGTATTGATTCTCCAGCTTTCTGATATCCTCAGGTGGAAACATCGGCAGGCCCTGCTTTTGAAAATTCTCATAAGCCTGATCTATCCACAAAACATTTTCCGCCAAATGATCCCCGCTGATATATCTGACGATTGTCTGCCCCAGAGCGCTGCCGCCATAGACCACGATGCGGCTGTGCAGGGGTATTCCCCCATATGGCTGGAGTATGGTATCACCGGAAGTTTGGTCATCAAACACCTGTATATGCCGTTCGAGATATACATATTTTTGCCATTGCATCATTTGAAATTTCAAATCTTCTAACAAACCCTTTGATGCAAAAGCTTTTTCCACATGATCAAAAACAAGTCTAAGCCTTCTTAGATCATCCGGACATTCCGACTTTGAAATACTGCCTTGACGTTGCACATAATGATATCCGCAAATATCGGTAATCACTACCGTATCCGCTTCTAGAACACTGGGATACAGCACTGCGCCATCTTCATCGGACACAATATCCTCGTTGACACTCATTTGTGTGGTATCCACTATTCTTTTCCGAATCAATTTGGTGCATAACGAAGGATGAACGCTAAACTCAAAGAATTTACCCGCATAAATTAATTTCGGCAAAATATCTTCTCTGCTATATAGTCCTATAGGAATATTGTTGAATATAGGATAGGATTCGGAACCGACGTCCCGAAAGTGGTTCCCCGCTACGATATCCGCACCGGTTTTTTGCTGCATTTCAACCATTTTCTCAAAATAATCTTCTTCCACCCAGTCGTCCGAATCCACACAGCCTATAAACTCTCCGGCTGCTTTCTGCAAACCTGCTTTTCTGGCACTGACCAAACCGCCGTTAGATTTATGCACAACAGTGACCCTTGGATCGGCGGATGCAAACCGATCACAGATCTTTCCCGACTTGTCCGTGGATCCGTCATCAACCAAAATACATTCAAAATCCTGATAATTCTGGCCAAGCACGCTGTTCAAGCACTTTTCCAAATAGGGTTCCACATTGTATACGGGTATGACAATACTGATATACGGTTTTCTATTCTCCTGCTGTTGCATCGCCTTATTCTCCATTCTCTTATCCCAAAATATTATTTCATAATGCTTTTAAATTCATCAATGATTCCGCAGGGCAGTTCCGGCTCAATATTTGAGGTTTTCCATTTAATCTTTGGTACAAGGAAACTCTCGGACGGTAGACCTATATCAAGGAGACAAGGCTGATCGTCCAGAAGCCAGCCGGCATAATCGTCCAATTCATGATATGTGTTCAAAGCGGCAGATCTGATTCCGTATGCTTCGGCCACCTTTCTAAAATCAGGCACAGAATAACCGCTTTCCTTCGTCGTCTGCGCATACCGCCCATCATTGTCCTTGTACTGTGTCTCACTGATTTTACCCAAAACCCGATTATTCAAAATCAGTATCTTAACCGGCAGATCTTCCCGTTTCACCGTTTCCAACTCCTGAATATTCATCTGAAAGCCGCCGTCTCCTGCAATGCAGAATACCTTTTGCTTTTGTAAAGCAACGGAAGCGCCGACCGCATACGGCAGCGCGCATCCCATGGTGCCATATCCGCCGCTTATGAGAATCCGCCCACGGCGTCCCTTTAAATGGAGGGACTGTGCGCACCAGCACTCATGCTGACCCACATCCACCGCCACAACCGGATCTGCCGGAAGCATCGCTGATATCTTCTCCACAGCATAATTGCCATCTGTTTTGTCATATTGGCTAAGAAGCGCTTTGGCGCGAAAGCATTTTTCCCACCATTCTTCGTAGACCGGAATATCCTCGGCCATCAGCCGGGACAGAAATTCCCCTGCATCCATCTCATATTTCTGCTCATGTTCTTTGATATCCCTGCTCAGTTCATATGGGTCTATATCAGCGCGTATCAAGTCGGCATTCTGCGCAAAGTTTTTGGAGTATTTTCCCACCTGACGTATGCCAAGCCTTGCCCCCACCGATATGAGCAGGTCACATTCCTCCAAGATCATATTTGCTATGCGGTTGCCGTGAATACCAATAAAGCCGATGTGAATGTCATCCTGCGCCAGATCAACGCCGTTCATCGTCGTCAGGGCAGGGATATGCGTCTTGTGTACAAAGTCATAGATAAGATCCGCCGCTCCGGCAGCCCTGACTCCGTTACCAGCCAGTAATATCGGCCTGCTGTATGTTGAGGGGAAAATCAATGAGGACACCTCCTTTCCTTCCCAACAGAGCAATATTGTACGCTCTGCCGACAATATCGGCAAATTCTTCCGAACTGTTTGCCGTGACAGAATATTTTGTAATGGTTCTCGTCATGGATACAATATCCATTTCCTGAAAGCCGTTCTGGCGGATTCCGGAGAACCCCTTCATTTCATTGGTGGGAACATTTCCACAGATCCCCAGTACCGGAATGCCGTCAAACCACGCGTCCGCCAACCCACCCAACGCATTTACGGCACCTGGCCCTGACGTCGTAAAATAAACGCCTAATTGTCCGGAAACCCTCGCATAGCCGTCAGCCGCCAACGCGCATCCCTGCTCATTGTAGCAGACATGCACATTGACCTCTTTCCGCCGAAAATAGAGCGCATCCATAAACGGAACAATATATCCTCCGGGATATCCGAAAATATCGCTTACACCGCGTTTGATAAGAAAATCCACTAAATATTCGGAACAGTTCAAGCTTTTCCCTCCTTGGAAACAGTACTTCCCGCAACGCGGAAAATCCGGATTAATACAGCGCCTATAGCCTATATCTTGTCAGACCTAATGTTTCACAATTTCGATCATATTGCGGAATTTATTCATGAAATCTTTCATGGTATCCATCGGCGCCACATTAATTCTGTAATAATATTTATCATCGTATTCAAAAATTCGGAACAAATATCCGGCGTCTTCCATGCGCGCCTTCACCACGGCGGCGTCAACGCCTGACACTTTCATATAGATAAAATTTGTGTCCGAACGATAGGGATGTATCTCCTCTATCGTACACAGTTCCTGATAAAACCACTCCTTTACCTCACGGATCTCACTGCGGATCTGATTGTAATATGTATCGTCGCGGAGCGACTCTATAACCGCCCTTCTGGCAATGATAGGAAGCCGCAGCAAAGGCAGATCCAGCCAAAGCGCTTTCATCGCTCTCCAGCTCGCTATCCCATACCCCAGCCTCAAACCCGCCAATCCAAAAAATTTTGAAAACGTCCGGCTGAACACCACATTGTCATATTGATCAATAAAAGCATTGACGTCGATTGGATCGCTTTCAAAGCCATAATATGCCTGATCTACGAATACCAACGCCTTCGGATTATATTTTACAATCTTCTCTAAATCTTCCGGAGAAATCAAGTTTCCCGAAGGCATGGCAGGAGTCGTTACAATAATAAATTTTGCGTTGTTTTGCTCCGCTTTCTCCATCAAATCATCTACGTCATGGTAACATTTATCCCCTTGCTCAATAAAATCATAAAAGATTTTATTTCCGAAACGATAATCGACCACTCCCGGATAGTAACTCCAATGCGGCTGGGGAAGCAGAACATTATCCGCTTTATCCACCATGATCGTCATAATGCTCCTTACAATTTCCGAACCGCTGTTATGCAGGAAAATATTATCATATCCGATACCGTACTTTGAAGAAATTTCCTGTATCAGATCATCCGTCTCTTGGGAGTCATACAGATAAAGTTCTTCCGCCACAGCCTTATGAAACGGAAGCAGCGCATTGGGAGAAGGACCCCACAGATTTTCGTTAAAATGCAGCCTTCCATATCTGTTGTTTGTCTTTACTCCCGCATACCTTGTGACCCCATTATATTTTCCATACAAATTTTCCGCCATTACTTCTTTTGCGTAGGCATGAAACCCTCCGTCAAACAGTTCCAATTCCGCAAGAGTATCAAATTCAAACACTACGCCCGGACGTTTCTTATTCGCCGTAATCGGCAGTTTGGAAAAATGTCTGATATGAAAGTCGTCAATCAGCAGTTTCCAGATTTCCGGATTTGCATATTCCTTCTCCAGCAAGGCGGCAAATTGAGCCGAAAAACGCCTTGACCAGAAGTTCGCCCCGATGGTGTACCACTTGCCGCTGCCGCCTCTTTGAATGCTGTCTATAAATCCTGCTTCATTCTCTGTGATGCAGTATTCATCGGCAAAGTTCTCCGTGTAATTGCATATGTAAAACGACTCGTACACATATTCCTCAAACACATTTTCCGCATAATAATTGTCGGCGCAGCATATATAAGAATTACCCAAAGACGATCTCACCGCATAGATAGAAGAGACATTGTTCTTTTCCAGATATTCCTTATTCGGAACAACGGATATATTGTATTTTTCTTTCAAATAGGAAAACATCTCACCCTTATATCCGGTAACCACAATAATATCGGATATTCCCGCCTCTTTTAATTGGCGGATCTGCCGTTCGATCAGAACCTCTCCCTTTACCACAAACAATCCCTTGGGAAGAATATCCGATAAGGGCCGGCATCTCTTGCAGACACCTGCCGCCATAATGATTGCATTATCCACTTTATAAGGCTGCAACGCCTCAAGTCCCGCCGGTGTGATATCGCAGCCCGGCGTCAAAAATCCCTCGTCAATCAGTCTGTTTCTTGCTTTTTCTACTTGCCCTACTGTGACGGAGGCCACCTGAGCCATGTCTTCGTCCGTCCAATTTTTGTCTTTACATGCATTGCGTAACAGCTCAAATTCCTCACGTTTCATTTTTCCACCCATCTCTATAATTGAATCTTGCTTGCCGGATGTACCTGCCTCTTCTCGATAGGCGGCAAGACCATATAATCTCCATACAGCATTTTCAAATACTTATCATATCCTTTAAATATTTTAAAGGAGTACCCCTCAAAATCCTTATCTATATATTCGTTGAACAGCTTTCTGGGCATTCCATAACGACATTGGTCGGGAAACGGATAGGTCATATGACGTACCAGCCTTGTCTCTTTTCGATTGGTAATACGAGCCAGCCGTTCCAGCAAAAAGAACCAAAAATTTCTGGGGATCCTGCTGAGCAGAAAATACCATGCCCGCAGGAAACGAGAGTTTTCCGTTTTCTGCCCAACCTTTGAATATTGTCCTTTCCGTATGCAATAGCAGAAGAAAAAATGGAGTCTGCGCCAAAAAAAGTTGTCCGGAACATTGTCGCAATAAAAGATATCGATACACACGCCCGTATGGCATTTGACGTGTTCCTGTCCTTCTCTGAGAAAAGTGGTGTGGTTCCGCCGCATCTTCGCAAAGCCCCAGAGATACTGCTTGTCCGTGCGATAGTCCTGAAGGAAAAAACGTTCCGTATCCAATTCCTTTTTACATGCCCGATAAAATTTCTCGTAATCTCTGCGCAGCATGATAATATCCGCATCGTCATCCCACGGTATAAAACCGTTATGGCGGATTGCTCCCAGCAGCGTGCCGCCGTCTAAAGAGTATGGGATACGGTACTTCCGGCAGATCCTGTCCACCTCTTTCAAGAGTTCCAACTCCACAAGCTGCAACTTCCGCAGCTCCTCCGGCGTCATTACTCGAGAGGTATTCTTTTCCTTGCTCATAGCTCGCATTCCTTTGATTTGTCTTTATTGATCTTTAAGATTACAACTATTTTTCTTCTCAATTATAGCTTATACTCCTGCTTTTATCAACTTATTTCTAGGATATATATCGGCTTGTACCATCCAAAAATGAAGGCTGACAAAAGAAGCGGCCGCATATGGCCGCTTCCCAAGATCTGCTTCTAGGAGGAAGGCGTTTCCTCCCCTTCCGAGGACGGCTCCTCTTGCGCCTCCTCTTTCGTCTCATTCGATGAGGAAGACATTTTCTCCTCTTCCGAAGACGACGCCGTTTCTTCCTCCTCTGACGGCGTCAGCGCATCTTCCCTCTCCGTTGACGGCGCCGCCTCCGATTCCTGATCCGGCGGCGCAGACGTCTGCTGCTCCTGTGCGCGCTCCCAAACCTGAATCGCTTCCCGGTCTACCGTGATGGAATAGACGGCTTCCCCGCTGTTGAGACAGTGGACAGCATCCCCGATCGCTTTCAAGGTGAGCTGATAGTCGCCGTCTTCCAACCCTTCGCTCCAATTCCAGTGTACGGCTCCCTGCTCAACGGCCGCCCTTCCCTTCTTCACTTCCTCGTCTCCGCGTCGGAACGTGTACTCGTAAGCCTGAACTCCCTCCTGCGCAGTCCATGTCCAAATCCCCGTTTCGGCGTCCAGCGCTTCGGCGTCCGGCAATTTTGCTTTCGTGATCCCGTCCGCATAAATCACCACGGAACCGTCAATCTGTTCCAAAAGAACTTTTCCGCTTCCCGCGTCATAAGACGCTTCTCTCTCCAGATCATTCTGATAAACCCGGATTTTGGCAGGAAGAGAATACCCTTCCTCCGGGACAAGGCAAAGTTCTACTTTTTTCTCCCCTATGGTTTTGATTTCTTCTATCCGTATATGCTCTCCCGACAGCTCCACCGGGTATTCCGCAACGCCCGCAGACATCGCGTAAATGGCGTGAACGGCCAATTCGCCGCTCTTCCATTCCTCCGACCGGCTCAGGCTCCCTCCGAAACGAATCGAAAAGGAATCTCCCTCCGATCCGGCCGGCTGCAGAACCACGCTTTCCTTACAAGGATTTTCCGCATCCGTCAAACTGTACCGGCGTTCTCCCTGATTTCCTTCCAAAACCGCATACATATAAATGCTTCTGTCAGTCGGCTCCTCCTCCCACGCCTCCGGGAGAAATGCGACCACCGCCTCCGGCTCCAACACGGAAAGCGCTATTTCTATCGAAAATGTCATCGGCTCATTCCCGGCATTCCGGATGATATACCGATCGGAGTAAATCTGCCCGTATCCGTATTCCTCTGCCGGATCCAGATAAAAATTCAAATTCTGCGGCAGCTCGACTGCCGTCACCTGCTGTGCTGCCGTCTCCGCCGCCTTTGCCTGAGTTCCCCAGACACCAAGCAACAGCACGCCAAACGCCACTGCGCATAAGATTCCAAATTTTTTCATACGCTCTTCCCTCTTTCGGACCGCCATGTCAGGACTCAAAACTCCTCTGCTGTCAATGCATAGGGCGCTTGTGCGTCCTCGTCCGTCCGGTACAGCCGCTCCTCGTCATAACTCCCCTGCTTCTGTATCGTATATACCGTGCGTATGATGAAGGATTTCTTATTGGCTCCCACATAGGGCGACCAGTCTGCATTCTTATTTACCCTGCCTCCGAAGATAAAAGAGGCGCTGTCATAATTCTCCTCGTCCTCCACCAGCACATACTCTCCTGTTTCCTCATCCAATTCATAATCCGCACCGTCCAACAAAAAGGAAAAGGTGGTCAATTCCCGGTTGCCATTGGCCAGAATGGGAATGCCCAGATCCGACGGCACGAAATCTTCCATGGAACGGATTTTTGCCGCACCGGGGATCACCGTCAGATACATCTGCGGCCAAACGTCGTCATCCACACAGGTATCCTCAGACAAAAGCGCAATATCCGTGGGCGTTCCGTTCCTGTCCTGTTCCACGGATATGCCCACTTTTACCAGCACCGGAAAAGAACTCCGGTTGACGAACAGCGCGCCGCCGTTTCGCACCGTATGAATCTTCCCCGCCCAGGAACTGTCGTACTCCCCTTCCTCGGAGAGAGACAGCAGACCTTCCGGATCCAGAATCACCCCGAAGTCGCCGCCCGTCGGCAGTGTCACCTGATAGATATCCGGCGTGTTTGCTTCCTCTTCTCCCGCGAGCAGCCCGATGCCGGATAACGTTCCGCTTGCCAGAACCTGCACGGGGCAGAGGATCAGTCCGGAAAACAAAATCCCCCATAACATCTTCTTCCACTTCATATCCGATCCACACTCCGCTTCTGCATTTTACTTCTATATCCAAACCAATTTCAAGCTTTCTGCAAATAGGTGAAAAGGCAGAACCAATGGAACCGTTCTGCCTTTTATCAACACTACGTTTTACCTATATGATGTATGCGAATTACGGAGTAGGAACAACCGTTCCGTACATCTTAACCGTTACAACCGTTGCTTTATCGTTGCTCGTGGTGATCGTTACCACAACATCCGTACCGTCAACCGTTGCGCCAGCCATGATAGCTGCTACATCCTCCTGCGTGGACTTCACCGTAATCAAGCCGTTCATTACCTTGTAATCCGCTTCAGCCAGAGTCGCACCGCCTACATCAACGCCCTTAACCGTCAGCTCCTTTGTGCCAGCGCCAAGATCGAAGGGAATCTCCAAAGCGCCCTTTCCAACTTCATACTCCATCGTGCCTGCTGCCGGCTCGTCGGTAAACACGTCGTTCGCCTCGTCATAAGTCATACCTGCAAAATAAGCGGCGTCAACATCTGCCAGCACGCCATGCGCTCTGCCGTCCAATGCTGCTACTTCGTAATCGCTGGAGAGCTTATCGAAAGCAAATACGGTCTTTACGATAATCTTCTCTGCGCTGTCACCCGCATAAGCGGACCAGTCTGCATTGGTGTTCACGAAACCGCTGAGTCTCATGCCCACTGCATCGCCGGGCAGCGCATCCGCTGCATCATCCGGAACATATGTATAATTTCCGACCGTACCGTCGAACTTATAGCTTGCCTTGTTCAGCGCAAAGGAGATCTGGGTCGCTTTCTCCTCGCTGTCTGCTGCGGGCGCACCGTTCTTCTCGATCGCAAGCACATTGGGAACCACGGTCTCCGTCTTGATTCCGGTCTCGTCCGCCAGCATCTTGCCGTCCTCGAGTTCATCCGTGATATCCAGAGACAGCATCATGTTGTTGTCGATACCGGAGTTCGTCAATCCTGCGCCGTACTCATCCAGACTCAGCAGATTGATGCTGGAAGCAGCGCCGGCCTCATCCTTTGCCACATAGGCGTCTACCGTCAGCTTGATGGGAACGGAACTCTCGTTCTTGATATAAGCACCCGACTCCTCCGTAGCAACGATATATCCTGCAGTACCGTTAGGATACTTCTCCTCCGTGTAGGTGGTTTTGTCCGTTGCGGACAGGATGCCCTGCGGATCAATGGTAAAATTGAAGCATCCGGCTGTGGGCAGCGTCACGGAATATACGGTGGTATTCAGATAGTTGATGGTTCCTTCCGTCGAAATGGTGACGTCAGAAGGCGCCTCTGCAGGTGTAGCTGCAAAAGCCGTCAACGGCATCCCTGCCGCCAATACACCCGCGAGCATGAGAGATACAAATTTTTTCTTCATCACTTTTCCTCCTTGAAAATTTTGATTTAATTGAGTATATGAATCACAACCTGTACGGCCACGGTTGTCAATTCCACATGATCGTCGTCCACCAGATAATAAGTCATGATGACATTGTAGTCACCGGCGTCCAGATCCTTATCTAAAGTGAACGTGCGCATCTCTTCCCCCACCGGAATATACGGTGAGGAGTAAATCGTCTCTTTCGTATCCGCTAACTGTAGGTCAAAGTAGACGGTGCGGCTGTTGTTCTCGGAGTTCTTCACATAAAACTCCTCCGCCGCCGCTTCCCCGTTCTGAAATGTCCATTCATTGGTCATCGTAGCCGTATAAGTCGCGTCCGTGTTCGGCTCACTCATAGACTCTATGATCTCTTGGACATTGTCCTGCGTGACGATCGTCCCCTTGCCCGACAGCTCCGGCTTCGTCTCTTTTCTATTCAAAAGCAGTACAATTACGACAATCAGCGCTAAAATAATAATCACCGCGGCGACGGCGATTACCACCGACACGGAAAGCTTTTTTCCCTCTTTGCTTGACTCTGCCATTTGTCCTCTCCTGACGCCCTATCACACAACCGATAGGGATATCCATTATTTTCCTTCTATATCCTGCACTATACATTATATCGGACAGTTTTGCAAATACTTTATCCCATTTCGAAAACAATCGGATGTAGTGTTTGATGATTTGATTCCACAAACTTTTTCTTACTGAAAGACTTTATTCTTCCGATAACCTTTTTGATAGATCAGAGGCACTGTAAAGCACTCTTGTCACAATCACATCTTCCTTCACAATCAAATAAAACACTGAATAATGATCTACTATCAACTGCCTTAATCCCACCGCATGTTCCGGCTCAAATTCCATAAGCTTTACTCTCTCAGGAAATACATGAAGCTTTTCAATAGCTTCTACAATTCGGTTATATTGTCCCATAGCATTTCCCGGAGCTTGAAGCTGTATTGCTATATAGTTGTATATTTCTTCCATATCTGCCAGCGCTCTATCGGTAATTTTTACAGTATATTGTTTCATATACCATGCTTCTCCCTAAACTTTGCAAATGCAGAACCCGCATCCTGCACCCGACCCGCTTGTACATCACCATATCCTTCCTGTAATTTCATATGAATCTCCTCTGATGTCATCAAATCCGCATTCAGTGCTGTCGGAGCATTGGGTAATGTTACAGGAAATGGTATACCTCCTGTCAAAGATATTTGATTTAGATACATATCTATCGCTGTTGACATTGGAATACCCAAGCGAGTCAACACATCTTCTGCCCGCTGTTTCACATTTGGATTTACTCTTAAATTTAAAGTAGCAGTCTTTTCCATTGCACATCATCTCCTTTCCTTTTATTGTAACGCATTTGTCGTTACTTATCAAGTCCTCTCGACAATCTTTTCATCCTCTTTCAGCTTTCAGTTTCTCAAATGCTGCATAAACGCCAGCTTATTCTCCAGAGCCGACGTGGTGGGTCTCCCCAGATCCTTTCTGGACGCGATGGAGCATTTCACCTCAATCATCCGAAGCCCCGCTTCACGCCTCGCCTGTTTTAACGCATCCTCCAGCTCCTGCGGCGTCTCTACGGACGCCACATGTTCATATCCGCAGCCCTGTGCGATTCCGGTCAGAGAGATCTTCCCGGCCACCGTCGGCATCCCGCCCACCGTCTCATGAGCGCCGTTGTTGATGACAATATGGATCAGATTCTCCGGCTTGTGCGCGCCGATAACGGCCATGGCTCCCATGTGCATCAACACCGCCCCGTCGCCGTCGATACACCAGATCTTCCGATCCGGCTTCTGAAAGGCAATCCCCAGCGCGATGGAAGAACTATGTCCCATGGAGCCTACCGTCAGGAAATCGCGGGCGTGATCCTGCCCCGCCCGCTCCCGGATTTCAAACAGTTCCCGGCTGGCCTTTCCCGTGGTGGAAACCACCGGATCGTCCCCGGCCGCCTCAGCAATGCGGCCGATCACATCCTCCCTGCACAGACTGTAGGGATTGTCGTAGCGCACTTCCTCCTCATAAGAAAGCGCCCCCTTCCTGATGACAAAGGCCACGTCCTTCCCCTGCTGCAGACAGACGCGGAATTCCTGCATCGCCGTCTTCAGCTCTGCCTCTTCCGTCTCCGCACCCACCACATGGAAGGGGATACCCAGATCCTCCAAGAGCTTCAGCGTCACTTCTCCCTGATAGATATGCTGCGGCTCGTCATGCACGCCCGGCTCGCCCCGCCATCCGATCACAAAGATCATGGGAATGGCATACACCTTCTCGTTCAGGAGAGAGGCCGCCGGATTGATGATATTACCCTCCCCGCTGTTTTGCAGGTACACCGCCGGATATCGGCCGGTGGCCAGATAATACCCTGCCGCCAGCGCCGCACAGTTGCCCTCGTTCGCCGCAATAACATGATGCTTCGGGTCGATACCGTACCGATTCATCAGATAATTGCACAGCGCTTTCAGCTGGGAATCCGGGACGCCCGTATAGAACTCACAGTCTAACACATTGCAAAATTCCTGTACTTTCATCGTATGTCCTCTTCGTGATCATCTGCTTCCTGTCTGCCACAGACACTTTCGCAGCCGCCTGTGATCTGTTTTACAGCTCGTCGATCAAATTGATGATTTCACTGATCGGCATCAGTCTGCTGTCCACCTCTTTGGCGCGGTGGTGCCGCAAAATCTCCTCCGCCGTGTTCTGCATGGCCGGAAAAGCGCTTCTGGTGAGCTGGTTTGCATAGATCACCAGATTGACCCCGTGCCGCATCAGCTCCGCCTCCGTCACCTCGTTATAAGAGGACGGAACCACCACGATGGGCGTCGTGGAATCCGCCTTCCGGAAGAGATCGCAGAACTGCAGGATCTCGTCCGGCGTCTTCTTCCGGCTGTGAATCATGATGCCGTCGGCGCCGGCCTCCACATAGGCCTGCGCGCGCTCCAGCGCGTCGTCCATCCCCTTCTCCAGAATCAGACTCTCAATCCGGGCGATAATCATAAATTCGTCCGTCAGCTGAATCTTTTTGCCCGCCGCAATCTTCTCACAAAAATGTTCGATATCGTCCTGCGTCTGCTCTACCTCCGTGCCGAACAGAGAATTCTTCTTAAGTCCCGTCTTGTCCTCGATAATCACCGCCGACACGCCCATCCGCTCCAGAGACCGCACCGTGTACACAAAATGCTCCGTGAGACCGCCCGTGTCGCCGTCGAAAATCACCGGTTTGGTGGTCACCTCCATCACGTCGTCGATGGTGCGGAACCGGGAAGTCATGTCCACCAGCTCAATATCCGGTTTGCCCTTCGCGGTGGAATCGCACAGGGAACTGATCCACATGGCGTCAAACTGGTCAAACTCCCCGTCATGCTCTATAATGGTTTTCTCCGCAATCAGTCCCGTCAAGCCGCTATGAACCTCCAGAGCTTTCACGATCGGGCGGATTTCCAGCATCCGCTTCAACTTTCCTCTCCGATACTCCGGCATGGCCGCCCGCTCCGTCATGCGTTTGTCCAGACGCTTGATCTCCTCATTTTGCGTATAAGGCGCGTCGATGATCTGACCGCCATATTTTTGGAGCAGCTGCTCCACATTGTCGCGGATCGCTTTCATATATCCCCTGAGCCAGTTGTCCCCGTGAATCACATAGTCGGGGTGCAGAACCTCGATCATTTTATCGTACAGGATATCTTCCTGCACCACCACCTTGCTCACGCCCTTGATCTCACGCACCATGCGGATGCGCTCCTCAAAACTCACCAGAGGGAAGCGGTTGAAGCGCACCATGGCCTCGTCGCTCAAAACCCCCACAATCACCTGACCGTATTTCTCGGCCTGCCGGATCAGATTGATATGCCCCTCATGAATAATATCCGTACAAAAGCATGTATATACCTTCTTCATCCGTATACTCCTCGCCTGAATTGACTGCCGTCATCTATTCTTTTCAATAATCTCCCGGATCAGGAACGCAGCCGCCTCCTCGATCCCCTCAAAAGGAACCCGCTTCATCAAGGCGACCCCAAAAGCGGCTTGCACCTTCTCGATCAGCTCGTCCGTATAGACCAGCACGCCGCCGCTCACATCCTCTATGCCGTCCAGATAGATGGACTGCCTGTTCTTGCCGCGCATCTCCTCCATCGCAAATACACTTGTGTCGATACCGGCCTTGACGCGCTCTCCCGTCCCGTCGATCACCACGGGGTAGCCGCCAATCTCCCCGAACGCTCCCGGACAGTGCAGCTTCACCCGCTGTCCGTCCCGCACCGCCGAAAGAATCCCGCAAATGATCTCGAAATTGCTGGAAGCGTTCATCATATTCCGCTTGGCGTCCACAGGCATGGGAATCCGGCAGGCCGCAAACATCTGCTCCGGATCCGGATGCAGTGTCTCCCCCCGATAGGCGATTTGAATGAGCTGCTCCACGCCTTCGGTCTGTCCCTCCTTGCTGATCACCACGTCATGAAAATGGCTGGTGGCATAGGTGACGTCCAGATTCCAATAGTCCTCGATTCCCATCTGCCGTGCGACGGCAAAGCGGATCCGCGGTATCAGATGATTGAGATTGCCGCTGCCAAAATCGGGATAGGACTTCCCCGCCGTGCGAAGCCAAGGAATCACGGCGTCCGAGTAGGAGGTGTTGATGACGACTGCATCACATCCCGCCCGCTCATAGGCCTCCATGATGTTTTTGATATATTTGACGGCCAGCGGCGCCCAGATGCCGTATGCCCGCACGCTCCCCCAGGAAATGCTCCCGTATTTCAGTCCCGGATAGGCTCTGCTGGAATTGACGATGATATCCGGCGCATAGCTTTCCAGACAAGCCGCAAGCGCTCCCACATCATTAAAATCCACGCTGTCCATGATTTGAACCGCGCTGCGGTTCTGTCCCCGGATCAGGGAAGCCACCCGCACGATATTGACGTCCGACGCCATCTTCTCCCCGTTTCTGCCGGCCACACAGAGTTCCAGACGCTCGTCCCCGCAGGACATGAGGTAATCCAGCAGATAACCGCCCACGCTGCCCAGACCCAGAATCATGATTTTGAGCTTGCGCTCCCGGGTTTCCGCCCGCAGGCGGTTTAACTTTTCTTCCAATGTCTTCACTGTCTCCACCATTTTCATTGCCTCCATCCGTTCAGCTATGGCGCGCGTCACCCCGCAAGGCTCTTCTTGAAATCAGCGACGGTATTGCAGTTGAGCCACTCGCCAAACGTCACGTTCTCGTATGCCTCGGGCGGAAGCGTTCCGAAATAGTTCTGGATGATCGCCAGATTGGTTCCCTGTCTCTCCTCTTCCCGCAGGTTCTCCACAATGCTCCGCAGCCGCTCTCTGTCCGTGAATTTCCAGATCTGTCCGGAGTTATAAACCGCAAGAAACGGCTCCTTAATCTCCAGACTCCCGTGAGCCGTATCATAGAGATAATGCAGCCTCTCCGCCAGATCATAATAAAACACGACCGCCCTGTCGGCAAGGATGGCCTCCTTGTTAGAAGTCACCACATCCTTGTCCGCCCTGCACACGCGGTCAAAAGAGGGCTGATCCACCCACAGATCCCCCTCTGCAAACACCAGCTCATCAAACCCGCACTTCAAGGCCTCCAACAGCCCCAGATAAAGGCTGTACCCCGATCCGTATTCCCGGTACTGCTCGTTCCTGACCAGCACAATGCGGTCCCGCAGATCGGCAAAATGCATATTTACCGCTTGTTCCAGCTCCTCATAGCGGAATCCGCCCACAATATAATAGCGTTCAAATGTCTCACCGCCGTGCAGCATCCGCCACAGCAGGGACTCTTTGATATCATTCTCATGATACAGGCATTTCAGACACGGGAATCCCACGGATTCGCTAAAACGCGAAGCGATTCCCGCCACGGTGACCACCAAACTCTTCATTCCTTCTCCCCGCAGTCTTTTCTTTTTCATTCGCACCATGCGCCTGTGCCTCAGACGCATCCGGACTCAGCCGCTACGATTCCTGCGCCGATTCCCGGATGCACATCCGGATTCCCTCCGCCAGCGTCACCTGCGGCCTCCAAGAAGTTCTCTCCCGAATCTTATCGGTGTTGAGCAGCCTTCTGGGCGGATCCGACTCCCGGTAACCGGAAAACGTGATCTCGGGATCGTCTATCCCCAGCTCCCGCGCACAGAGTTTTACCAGATCCAGAATCGAGATCTCCTCATCCGTCGCCACATTGTAAACCGAACCGTCCAGAGCTTCCTGCGACTCGATCAAGGCGATCACCGCCGCACAGCTGTCCTCATTGTGCAGAAACGTTCTTCTGGTGGTCTTGGCGTTCTCCAGAAGCTCCACCTTGTTCCCCTGCCGCAGCTGATTCAGAATATGCGGAATAATGTGCTTGGGATAGAGTTCGTTCTTGCTGTACACATTGGCAAAACGGATGGAACAACCTTTGATCCGCCCCTCGTCCACGGCGTCCTTCATGAAAAACTCCGTCAAAAGCTTCCCCGTGGCATAACTCGTCCGCTGGCTGTGTTCCGCATTGGCCATGGTGATATAATCGGATTCTTTTACCCCGCTTCCGTCTCCCGCAGAGGCCATGGAATAGACCTCCGAAGTGGAGCAGTTCACATAAATATCCGCGCCTACCGACACAGCCTGCTCCAAAAATGCTTTCATCCCCAGCACATTGGTCTCGAACGTGCTGTTCACATGATAAAAATGCTCCGTGTGAACCACCGCCGCGCAGTTGATATAGATCACCTCGTCATAGGCCGCTTTCTGTTCGCAGACCAGCTCTCTGAGCGCTTCCAGATCCTCCCGCCGGTTCAGATCCCACTCATGAAACGCAAACCGGTCATTCTCCAGCAAATCCCGCACCGTCTCCAGAGAAGACGCAAAAAAATTGTCAAAGCCGATGACCTGATCCCCCGCCGCCGTCAGTCGGCGGGCCAGTTCGTTCCCCGTCATCCCCGTGACGCCGCTGATGACAAATAATCGCTTTTTATTCTCATTCATATTTTCATTCATGTTTCCGCTCATATGCCCCGCTCCAATCGGTCTCTGTAAAAGGAATCCACCGCATCGGTGTAATCCGCCTGTTCCTTCTCGATATCATAGGGAACCTTCAAGAGCGCCGCCTCCTCCGTCTCTGTGTCGAATACCGCAAACTGCGCACAGGGATTCAGATTTCTGGGCTGCCCCACGGATCCCGGATTGAGAAAGAGAACCTTTTTGCGGTTCCGATGTGCGATATCTTCCACTTGGTAATACCGCTCAAAACAATGCGGCCTGTGGGAATGTCCCGAGAACACATAATCATACTCCCGATACGCCTCCAGATCACTGTCCGGCGCAATCGTCCCCCACAATTCGTCTTCCAGACTGCCGTGTACGGCCAAACAGGATTTACCGCCGCACACAAAAACCGCCCGTCCACTTTCGGACATGGCGTGGCGCAGATAGTCCCAAGACGTATCCCATAGGAGGCTCCGGGTATATTGGGCGCACTGTCTGCCTCGCTCCGAAGAGAACCTCTCATAGCGTTCCTCCAGAACCGCGTCCTCATGATTGCCCCTGATATTGGCCAAGATGGGCCAGGGAAGCCCCCTTAGGATCTCAATCACTTCGTTGGAGTGCATCCCGTAATCGATCACATCCCCCAACAGAAGCAAGCCCTCGACGGCATACTCCCGCGCTGCCCTCGCAAGCACGGCCTGCAATGCCTGCTCGTTGCCGTGAAGATCGGACAGGATCAGCAGTCTCATGTTCCGCCCTCCCGCGAATCTGCGTGCGTGTCCGCATTCCCTTCCATCTTGCTCACCATATCCCGCAGCTGCTGCAGCTGCTTTTTGTAATACGGATAGTCATGCTCAGACAGGTCTCTTACGCGGACGTTGTAATCCCCATAGAGTATACGCAGGATCTCGTCATATCCCCCGGGAATAGGAATCGTGATCGTCTCAAAGGGCGCTCCGATCACACTGTCCCACAGTTCCTTCCGAAATCCAACCCCCGGATTTTTCACTTCCGAAGAATGTACCGTGAGCAGATCGCCGTCCTCCTCCCCATAGGATGTGGCCAGCAGGCTCCCCAGCCGCCAGAGCTGATTGGCCAGAGGCTTCTTCTGATCAAATCGGGTGTTCAGTTTTCCCTCCAAAAAGGCCAACGTGTCCTCCAGATCCCGCTCGTCCTTGGGCGTCTTGTCCGTCTGCTTGGTCAGATATACCGCTTTCCAGATCAGGGTCATCAGGCTGTGCAAGAGCTGCGCTTCCCCGGGATTTCTGGGAATACAATCCAAAGGAACAATGTCAATCCCCACCCAGAAGGGACAGCCGTGAAATTTCCTGAGCCGTTCCGCCTTGCTGCTGATGGTATCCGCATTGGCCACAAACCCCCAATATTGATCGTGACCCTCCCCCAGCAGCGCGTCATAGACCCGGTAAGTCTCCGGAAGTTCCTTCGGCAGTACCTGCATCAAGACATTATAGTCTTTCCGCTTCATGATCAGATCCATATCGTCATCCCAGGGAACAAAGCCTTGATGGCGCACCGCCCCCAGAAGCGTCCCCCAATAGGCGTAATATTGCAGATTGTATTTTTGGCACACGGCGTCGATATCGCTCAACAGCTCCATCTCCGCAGCCCATACTGTCTTCATCGTTGTGTCAATAAGAAAATCCTCCCGAACCTCCGGTTGAAAATACTCTTCTGGAAAATATAACACGGCTTCTTCGTCCTTTCTATAATACATTGTACAACATGTGTGCAATATGACGTGCAACACAATTCGCCATATTGTGTCTCCGGCCGCTCTGTCCCTTGTCTACTCTTCTGCCTTCAGCTGCGCCACCCTGTCGCGCAGCGACTGAAGCTGCGCTTTAAACGCGGGATAATCATGTCCCGCAGGCCCTCGGTGAGGCACCCGCCAGTCCTCGTACATGATGGTCAAGATGGTATCCCATTCCTTGGGTACCGGCATCTGAAATGTCTCAAAAGGAAAATACTCCACCTCAGCCAGCCATTGTTTCTCCAAACGGTATCCCCACTTCGCATAGGAACACCATTCGACCAGATAGTCCCCCTCGTCCTCGCGGTAGGACATGACCAGCTGTGTGGCCAGCTTCCACAATTGGTTCCGCAGGGGTTTCGTCCTGTCCAGACGCACGCCGCAGTATTCCTCCACATTGCGAAGCGCTTCCTCAATCTCCTCAGGAGGGAACTCCTGCTTGATCCGTTCCACCGCCATCCAGATAATCTGGAAGAGTCCTTTGACGATTTCCTGCTCCTGCGGGTCGCGCGGCAGATAATCCAGCGGAAAAATATCGATGACCGCCACGAAGGGACAGCCATACCGCATGGCCAGATGCTCCTTTGACAGATTCATCTCTCTCCCGTTGGTCACGCCGCAATGGAATTCCACATGATCCACATTCACAAAACAGTTCGTCATCATATATTCCTTGGGAAGCTCCCTCGGCAGAATCTTCATCAATTTCTCATAATCCGGTCGCTTCATCATCAAGTCGATATCGTCATCCCACGGAATGAATCCCTGATGTCTGACGGCTCCCAGCAGCGTCCCCCAATCCGCGTAATAAGTGAGATGGTGCTTTCTGCAGATCCCGTCGATCACATTGACGATCTCCAGACAGCAGGCCCAATAGCGCTTCATGATCTCCTCGACATAAAACCCTTCCCGCTCTTCCCCCTTGAAAAACTCCTCCGGAAAACTTAACATATCATACCCCCTGCGCCCAACCGTCGGTTCCGCCGCACTTTCTCTGATAAAAAAAAGGCAGACATTTGTCTGCCTTTTTCATTTTTAGATTTCCTAATTCTGACTTACTGGAGCAGGGACATAACACCCTGATTTGCCTGATTGGCCTGTGCCAGCATTGCCTGACCTGCCTGTGCCAGAATGTTGGTGTTGGAGTATTTCACCATCTCAGTAGCCATATCCGTATCACGAATTGCGGACTCTGCGCTGGTGGTGTTCTCAACGATGTTGTCCAAGTTGCTGATGGTATGCTCAAGTCTGTTCTGTACGGCACCCAGCTGAGAACGCTGCTCGTTCAGGTTCTTGATGGCTTTCTTCACGCTTGCGTTCAGCGCGCCGGCTGCCTCAGCGGTAGAAGCAGAACCGGTAAGGCTGATAGATGCGCAGCTCATAGCTTTGATCGTCACGGAAATGTGCTGTCCGGACTCTGCGCCCACCTGCAGGTCTACGCCGTTTGCGCAGTCGCCGTTCAGCAGGTTCTTCTCGTTGAAAGTGGTGGTGGAAGCCACGCGGTTGATCTCGCTCATCAGCTGCTGTACTTCGCTGTTGATGTAGCCGCGGTCTTCGCTGGTCAGGGTTCCGTTCTCACCCTTTACTGCCAGCTCGTTGATACGCTGCAGCATGTCATGTACCTCGTTCAGAGCGCCCTCAGCGGTCTGCACCATGGAGATGCCGTCCTGAGCGTTGGCGGAAGCCTGTGTCAAGCCGCGTACCTGACGTCTCATCTTCTCGGAAATGGCAAGGCCTGCTGCGTCGTCTGCCGCACGGTTTACTTTGTAACCGGAAGAGAGCTTCTCGGTGGAAGACGCCTGCGTCTTGGTGGTGATGCCCAGCATTCTGTTAGAGTTCATAGCGGTGAGATTGTGTTTTACTACCATAGTATTTTCCTCCTTGAATTACCCCATCCTTGATGGGTGTCCTTAATGTTCTATCAGCTTGCCGTTTTCGTTTTCCAGTGTGTTTTCCATCTGTCGGATCCGGCAGCTTTGTTTTTGTTTTACTTGATTAATATATCGGACAGCTTTCCGAAAACTTTAGAGATAAATTACATTTTTTTAAAGTTGAACCAACTGTATCATTTCAGCAGTTTCCGGGCAAGCTCCTGCAATTCTCCCGTCACATCCGACTCCGGCAGAAGCAGATCCGGCCGAAGCCTTAACTGTGCGGCCAAAAGTTCCCCGGCCTCCCGCTCCTTCTGCTCCCCGACCAAGACCTCGAGCCGCTCTCTGAGCGCTTTCGTCTCCGCCTTCTCCTCAGAGACTCCCACCGCCGCCTCATAGCAGCTCAGTCCGTTGGCCAGCGCAAACACATAGAACATCTGCTCCGAGAGGAATCCGAACACGCGCCTGTGATAATCGTCATAGCCGGCGACGTCAATTTCCCCCGACGCCTCCGCCAGAATCTCAAACAGCCATTCTGCATAAGCCCGCAAAATCGGAAGACTTGTCACGACCAGATTGCCCCAATAGCAAATCTCCCCCTCCATGGCTTGGTCATACGCCGCTGCATAGGCGGGATAGAGACGCTTGAGCGCATGTCCCACCGCATCCAGATCCCGGACATTGTGGCTCAAGCCAAATTGCCGGTAATAGCTTCCCTGACATCTGGCATGTCTCGGAACGACTGCGTCATACTGTTCCAAAAGCTTCAGATATTCTCTTTTCTCCATGGCTTCTTGCCGCTCGTTGATAAAATATCTTCGGTAATGGCACAGGCCCACATAATCCAGATCCCGGACATTCTGCCAGATCCAGAACAATCCGGTAAGCTCCCCGTAAAGCATATTCAGCTCCGAAATGTTCTCTCCAGTATTGTCGCCCAGATAGCCCAGATCCGCTTGGCCTTCTCTCCCCACATGCAGCGGCACATAAATCTGCCCGGCCGGCGGACTGCACTTTACATGAGTGGCCACAAAAACCGTCAGCGCATTCTCCGCGGCCTGTCCGGACAAGTCAATTAATTCCTCCGCGCGCTTTGCCCAGGTGTACTCCGCCATGGCTCTACGGTATCCTCGCTCGGCGATCCGCTCCCGCCTCTCGCCATCCTCCAACAGACCGCCCACGATCTTTGGCAGTTTCTCCAGCTTGTCCAGCCGGAAGCAGACAACCTCCGCATCCTCTCCACACTGACACAAATGTTCCCGCACATACGCAGTCTCCTCCGTGAGACAGACCGCTCCCGAGAGCATAATATTGGCAATCCGCTCCGTCATGCCCGCCTTGTGCCAGCTCATGATGTTCAGGCCCACCTTCGCCTTAGAAAGCTCCTGCAGGGACTCTTCCACCGTGGCCTGCGGGTGAATCCGCAAGTTCTCCCTGCCGCCGCCTGCATAGCGCTTCCAGCTCTCCCCATATACTTCCACCTGAAAGCCTGCCTGTAGAATCGTGGAGACTGCCAAATTCCGAAAATGCCCGATCACCGCCCTGCAGGCTGCCTTTAAGGAATAATTGAATCGGGCAAACTCTTGCTTGTCGGGTTCCTCCCCCCGTCTGCGCAGCAGTTCCCATGCACCCTCCTCAAACGTCTCGCAAGGATGTTCCAGCATATAATCATAAAACTCCCGCTCTACGCCGGACAGCTCTCCGACTGCATCCTCAAAACAGCTCCCCACAAACACCAGCTCATAGGGCCGCTCCTCCGAACAAAGCCGATGCGCCGCATACTGCCCGGCGCATCCTTCATCGGACGTCCTCTGAGCCGCCTTCCGGGGCATCCTTCCGCCGGGCGGGAATTGTATGGCGTGGGGCGTCTGATAATATTCTCTGATCGACGCCGCATATCCCGCGTCTTGGCAGAGGATATAATACTCTTCCGGCAGACTGCGCAGCACCCCCTCGAAGTGGAGCGGATTGTCAAACCAAAACTGAAACTTCGGCCCGCGGATCTGTCGGAAAAAGTCGATTTCCAGCGCTTTGCTCTGAAATCCCACAACCCCCTTGCAGATCATGTGATAGAGTCTCTCATGCTGCATAAATCCCTCTCCCATCTCAATCACGGCCTGCCCGTGGTCTGCCAGCGCATCGCACAGATCATCCGCAAAATTCTGCAGCACGCCGCCGCAGGTATCGTCCCCCCGCAGCACGATAAACGGAGCCGTCTGTCTGGCAAGGCGCTCAAAGGCTTCCTCGTCGGACAGTAAGAACTGCATTCCCGCCGCAAACGCGTTCCCGATTCCCCACTCTGCCATGGTATCCGACAGAAGCCGGAAGACCGGATCCGCCATCTCTCCCAGATCCGGCGCGTGCAGACGCATGAGATAGGCACAGGCATAGGCCGTCTCCGCATCCGCCACATCTCTTCTGCCGATCGACTCTCCTCCGTCCGCTTCGACGCCTTCCGCCTCTTCCGCAAGTCCTTCCAGCATACTGCCGCCCGTCTGTCTCGCCAGCCGGCACAAGAATTCCAAATCAATCAGTGCGGGCAGACCCGGATGAAATGCACCGCAATCGCGCACCAGCGCCTTTGCAAACACCATGGCCTCTACGGGAATGCCGATCAGACCAAAGACCTCCGCATACTGCAGAAATTCCGTCTGCACTCCGCGGCAATAGACCCGCACAAAGGAACCGGACGCCTCCGAAAGATCGGCAAACAATGCCTCGTCCGCCACCGCATGTTCCCGCACATATGCGATATACGCCGTCTCCGTCTGCATAAAACAGCGGTTTCTCAGTTCCGCATCATTCCATTCGTCCTCGCTCATGCGGTATACCGTCAACCGCCCCAAATCTCTCCTATCCATGACCGATCCTCCTGCCACAGTCTGCTTCCTAAAATCAAATAAAGTACATAAAAAAGGCAGACATTTGTCTGCCTTTTTCATTTTTAGATTTCCTGATTCTGACTTACTGGAGCAGGGACATAACACCCTGATTTGCCTGATTGGCCTGTGCCAGCATTGCCTGACCTGCCTGTGCCAGAATGTTGGTGTTGGAGTATTTCACCATCTCAGTAGCCATATCCGTATCACGAATTGCGGACTCTGCGCTGGTGGTGTTCTCAACGATGTTGTCCAAGTTGCTGATGGTATGCTCAAGTCTGTTCTGTACGGCACCCAGCTGAGAACGCTGCTCGTTCAGGTTCTTGATGGCTTTCTTCACGCTTGCGTTCAGCGCGCCGGCTGCCTCAGCGGTAGAAGCAGAACCGGTAAGGCTGATAGATGCGCAGCTCATAGCTTTGATCGTCACGGAAATGTGCTGTCCGGACTCTGCGCCCACCTGCAGGTCTACGCCGTTTGCGCAGTCGCCGTTCAGCAGGTTCTTCTCGTTGAAAGTGGTGGTGGAAGCCACGCGGTTGATCTCGCTCATCAGCTGCTGTACTTCGCTGTTGATGTAGCCGCGGTCTTCGCTGGTCAGGGTTCCGTTCTCACCCTTTACTGCCAGCTCGTTGATACGCTGCAGCATGTCATGTACCTCGTTCAGAGCGCCCTCAGCGGTCTGCACCATGGAGATGCCGTCCTGAGCGTTGGCGGAAGCCTGTGTCAAGCCGCGTACCTGACGTCTCATCTTCTCGGAAATGGCAAGGCCTGCTGCGTCGTCTGCCGCACGGTTTACTTTGTAACCGGAAGAGAGCTTCTCGGTGGAAGACGCCTGCGTCTTGGTGGTGATGCCCAGCATTCTGTTAGAGTTCATAGCGGTGAGATTGTGTTTTACTACCATAGTATTTTCCTCCTTGAATTACCCCATCCTTGATGGGTGTCCTTAATGTTCTATCAGCTTGCCGTTTTCGTTTTCCAGTGTGTTTTCCATCTGTCGGATCCGGCAGCTTTGTTTTTGTTTTACTTGATTAATATATCGGGCAGTCTTGCAAAAACTTTAGAGCTGTTTTGATATTTTTTGCATTTTATCCCGACAAAAGGTATAATAAGGCTAATCAATGCAGAAAAGGACGGATTCCGATGCCGCACGCGCGGCGGATTGGGAGGGCTTATGAAAATCTTGATGCTCACATGGAAAAGTTTTGGAAACGAAGATCTTGCCGCCGCCTTTGCACAGCTGGGACACGAAACCGTTTCCTATCCTTTTTCCGACAAGGGAGAGAAAACACAGCAACAGCTGCAGGCGGATCTGCTGTCGGCCATCCGGGCGGATGCTCCCGATTTGGTCTTTTCCTTTAATTATTTCCCGGCGGCCTCACTGGCCTGCAGGGAGGCGGGACTGCCCTATGCGGCCTGGATCTATGACAGTCCCTATGTGCGGCTCTATCACTATACCATCAACTATCCCACGAACCATGTGTTTGTGTTCGACCGGGAACAGTATCTGGAATTCCACCGAGCCGGCGTCCGGACGGTGCAGTATCTTCCCATGGCCGCCAACACGGCGCGGCTTTCCGCCATGCAGGATACAGCCGCTTTCCGCAGGACGCCTTGGTACAACAGACACCCGGTCGCTTTCGTGGGATCGCTCTACAGGGAGAAGCACCAGTTTTACCAGCGCATGGAGAAGATCACTCCCTATACAAGAGGATATCTGGAAGGCCTGATGGCGGCGCAGAAGCAGGTCTACGGATATAACTTCATTCAGGAACTGCTCCCGAAAGAGATTATCGAAGACATGCAGAACGCGCTGCCCATGCAGCCGGGTGCGGACAGCGTAGAGAGCATCGAATATCTGTATGCCCAGTATGTCATCAACCGGCAGCTCACCGCCATCGAGCGGCAGGAACTGCTGGCGGCGGTATCCGCCCGGTTCTCGCTGGATCTGTACACGCCGGACGCCACGGTCCGCATGGAGGGCTGCACTAACCACGGCCCGGTGGATTATTATGATTACGCCCCCTATGTCTTCCGTCAGGCCAAGATCAATCTGAACATTTCTCTCCGGAGCATCTTAAGCGGCATCCCGCTGCGCGCTTTCGATATCATGGGAGCCGGCGGATTTCTCCTGACCAATTATCAGGCCGACTTCGCAGATCTCTTCGTCCCGGGAGAGGACTTTGTCTTCTTTGAAAACAAGGCAGATCTGCTGGATCAGATTGCCTATTATCTGGAGCATGAGGACGAGCGGGTGCAGATTGCCCGAAACGGCTATGAAAAAGTTGCCGCCCGGCACACCTATGTGCATCGGGCGGAGGAGATCCTACAGACTTTATAGCGCTTTGAACCGGCTCCCTACAACAAGTATCATTGTGCAGATTGTATATTCCAACGCAGACTCGCTTGCGCTCCCACCTCACCGTAAGCGGCCAAGTGCCAACGGTTCGCTAAGGTCTGCTTATGAATATACAATCTGCACAATTCGGATTACCTAGAAAGAAATAAGGCCGGCTTGCGCCGGCCTTATTTTGGTAGTCTTGCTTATTAAAACTCTTCGGATTAACCGAGCAAGGAAAGCACGCCCTGATTGCTCTGGTTTGCCTGTGCCAGCATTGCCTGGCCAGCCTGAGCAAGGATGTTGTTGTTGGAGTATCTAACCATCTCAGTAGCCATATCGGTATCGCGGATAGCGGACTCTGCGCTGGTGGTGTTCTCCACAATGTTATCCAAGTTCGCAATGGTATGCTCTAATCTGTTCTGTACGGCACCCAGCTCGGAACGCTGCTCGTTCAGGTTCTTGATCGCTGTCTTCACGCTTGCATTCAGCGCGCCGGCGTTGGTTGCGGTAGTAGCATTGCCAGACAAACCGAGGGATGCGGTACTCATGGCTTTGATCGTCACGGAAATGTGCTGTCCGGACTCTGCGCCCACCTGAAGAGCTACGCCGTCTTTGCATTCACCATTCAACAGGTTCATCTCGTTGAAGGTCGTGGTGGAAGCCACACGGTTGATCTCGCTCATCAGCTGCTGTACTTCACTGTCGATGTAACCGCGATCCTCGCTGGTCAAGGTTCCGTTCTCACCCTTTACTGCCAGCTCGTTGATACGCTGCAGCATGTCATGCACTTCGTTCAGAGCGCCCTCAGCGGTCTGTACCATGGAGATGCCGTCTTGAGCGTTGGCGGAAGCCTGCGTCAAGCCGCGTACCTGACGTCTCATCTTCTCGGAAATGGCAAGGCCGGAAGCGTCGTCTGCCGCACGGTTTACCTTGTAACCGGAAGAGAGTTTCTCGGTGGACTTCGCCTGAGCACCAGTGGTGATGCCGAGCATTCTGTTAGAGTTCATTGCTGTTAAGTTGTGCTGTACTACCATAATTGTTCCTCCTTGAATTTGTGGCGATCCCATCCTTGGGACCTGTTATTTTGTCTACCGTTCGTCCGGTTCGCACCTTCCGGCTTCCCGGCAACTGTGACAGTCCCCTCCGCCATCGTGCGTATGGTTTCGGACACTTTACAAAGAAAGCGCTGAACAAGATGTTTGCTATGTTCATCCGCCTACTCCTTGGGTATATCGGATATTTTTTTCGGAAACTTTAGAGCCTTTTCAAAATTTTTGAGATAAATTTCTTGAAGCGCCTTCGCAGCGCATCAAGGTCAGCAAAGAAATAAGGTCGGCTTGCGCCGACCTTATTGTGGTAGTTTTGCTTATGAAACTCTTCGGATTAACCGAGCAGGGAAAGTACGCCCTGATTGCTCTGGTTTGCCTGTGCCAGCATTGCCTGACCAGCCTGAGCAAGGATGTTGTTGTTGGAGTATCTAACCATCTCAGTAGCCATATCGGTATCGCGGATAGCGGACTCTGCGCTGGTGGTGTTCTCCACAATGTTATCCAAGTTCGCAATGGTGTGCTCCAGTCTGTTCTGTACGGCACCCAGCTGGGAACGCTGCTCGTTCAGGTTCTTGATCGCTTTCTTCACGCTTGCATTCAGTGCAGCTGCGGAATCAGCGGTGGAAGCCGAACCGGTAAGGCTGATGGCTGCACAGCTCATGGCCTTGATCGTCACGGAAATGTGCTGTCCGGACTCTGCGCCTACCTGCAGGTCAACGCCGCCTGCGCAATCACCGTTCAACAGGTTCTTCTCGTTGAAGGTCGTGGTGGAAGCCACGCGGTTGATCTCGCTCATCAGCTGCTGTACTTCACTGTCGATGTAGCCGCGATCCTCGCTGGTCAGGGTTCCATTCTCACCCTTAACGGCCAGCTCATTGATGCGCTGCAGCATGTCATGTACTTCGTTCAGAGCGCCCTCAGCGGTCTGTACCATGGAAATACCGTCCTGAGCGTTTGCGGAAGCCTGAGTCAAGCCGCGAACCTGACGTCTCATCTTCTCGGAAATTGCAAGGCCGGAAGCATCATCTGCCGCACGGTTTACCTTGTAACCGGAAGAGAGTTTCTCGGTGGACTTCGCCTGAGCACCAGTGGTGATGCCGAGCATTCTGTTAGAGTTCATTGCTGTTAAGTTGTGCTGTACTACCATAATATATTCCTCCTTGAATTTGATGATCCCATCCTTGGGACCCATTATTTTTGCCTACCGTTCGTCCGGTTCGCACGTTCCAGCTTCCCGGTAGTTGTTACAGTACCCTCCGCCATTGTGCGTATGGTTTCAGATACTTTATCAAAGAAAGCGCTGAACAAGAGGTTTGTTCTGTTCATTTGCTTTACTTGTTAAGTATATCGGATACTTTCTCGGAAACTTTAGAGGCTTTTGAAAATTTTTTATTGCTTGCTGTCCACAAACTGGGACGCTCCGTAGCCGCCGCTCATGTTTTTGTAATAGTCATAGGCGGCGCGGGAATTCTGTCGGTTGCGCTTTAAGCCGCTTCTGGCCTTGGCAAAATACGCCTCGATCAGCTGCTTGTTCCGCGCTTCCTGCGCCTGAACAGCCACGCTCAGCTCCGTCACCTGCGTCACTTTCTCCTGCAGGGTTTTGATCTGCGGCGCGTAACGCCCCCTGTCGTTCTTCAAAGACTCGGCGATTTTCTCATAGAGCGTCTCAAATCCTTCGTCCAGAAGCGTCAGTTTTTCGATCAGCCGCTCTTTCTCCTCCATCGCCTCGTCAAATCCGTCCAAATCGGCCTGTTCCTGCTGGAAGGCCTGCTCCTGTCTGGCGTTGTACTCCTGAATCTCCTGAAGCACCTCCAGTTTCCTGTCCAGACTTTCGGATAAAATATTCAGCTGGTTCTCCACTATATGATCCCCTTTTCCCTGTTGATCCGCATGACCTCTTTCCAATTGTCACGCACGGCACGCAGATGCATATTGACCTCTTCCACGATCGCCTTATCCTTTTTCAGATTGGCCTCTACCAGCCTTCTGGAGAGATAGGCGTAGATATTCTCAAAATCCTGCGCCACCGCATACTTCATATCCAGCGTCTGGCGCAGATAATCGATAATCTTTTCCACCTTCGTGATATTGGCATGAGCCTTGGGAATATCCTTCTGCTCCAATGCGCTCTCGGCAATATTGCAGAATTTCACCGCCCCCTCGTAGAGCATCAGCGTCAGCTCCGCCGGACCCGCCGTCAATATTCGGTTATTCTGATACTGTGCGTAAGCATTGGGTAATGCCATGTCATCAACCTCCTAAAAGACCGGTCAGTGCGCTTGCATTCTTCTGCATTTTGGCCAGCGCAGTCTCCATCTTGGAGAATTTGCTGTACCATTTGTCCTCGTAGGCGTTCAGCTTCTTCTCCAGATCGGCAATCTTGGAAGTGTAATCGTCATAATCCGATTTCATCTTCTTGTCGTCATAGAAACTGCCGAAACTCCTGTAGCCCTGCACGGACTTGGACATGTCGGTCATTTTGCTGTAAAGATTCTGGGACAGCTGGGTAAAGAACGAGATCACCGTATCCGGATCGCTGGCAATCATGCTCTTTAATTTGTCCGCATTGCCGGAAGTGTTGCCGTCGTCCGGGTCGCCGTCAATATGATAAGCGTTCTTCTCATTGTCCGCAGCCGTGAAATATCCCAGCGTACTAATCCCGAAATCACTCAGATACATCTTCTTGCCGTTCACTTCCACGCCGGAGATCATAATCTCTTTCAAGGCATTTCCGATGGAGGACAGATTGCTGTCGTTTCGAAGCAGGGAGTCTTTGATCTTCTTCTCATACTCCTCCACCTCGGAGTCGGACAAAGCGTCCTTCTCATCGGTCAGAAGCGGCTCATAGCCCTTGGAAGAGCTGGCGTTATAGAGCTTGTCGATCTCGTTGATGACCGAGTTGTACTCCTTGAAGAAGTTCTTGATCATATCGTAGATCCCGTCGGTATCGTTCTGGGTCGTGACGGTAACCGTCTCATTCTCCGCCGTCTCGCTGAGTGCCGTAAAGGTCAAGCCGTTGATCTCAAACACATTGGTATTGTTGGTAAAGTCCGCGCCGTTCAAATTGATGATGGCGTCCTGTCCGGAAACTTTGGTCGCACCGGTGCTGGCAGTATCCTTCGGATCATAGGAAGCCATCACCTGCGAAGCGTACTCTGCCTTCGCATAATAGCTGTTCTCTTCCTCCTGAATCAGTTTGCCCGTTGCGACCGTGCTGTATGTGGTGCTGCCGTCGTCTGCCTTCCCCTCGGTGACGGTGACATACTGCGCTACTTCCGCAAGCTGGCTGTTGATATTCTTAACGGACTCCTGCTGTGCGGCAAGCTCCTCCGCATCGGCCTTCTCGGCGTTCAGCGTGGCGATCTCTTCCTCTAACGCCGTGATTCTCTGATCCAGTACCTGCTTATCCGTCTCGGTGAGATTGTCGATCGAATCCCGCTTGTTCTTCAAATTGTCGAGAATCACATTCTTGGCGTCGATGGTCGAAGTATAACTCTCCACCTTCCCCAGCGAGGAATCCTTATATTTGTCCTGAATCTCCTGAATCTTATCCTGCGCCGCCTTGCGGTCTGCCTGCAGCGACTTGTACTGATTCAAGTAAGATTCGCTTCTGGAAGCCACCGAATCGTCGATCAGGCTCCTCATATTGCCGATAGTCTGCGCCGGATCGCCCGCCACATAATATCCCGCATACTGCTGGTACTGGGCGAGGGACGCCTTATCCTCATTCAGATTCACTTTCAGTCCCAGTGCAGCCAGCGCAGCGTCTCCCGTCGCATCGGAAGCCGTAAGGCTGAAATCGTTCTTTGCGCCGGACTCTTTGGAACTCACAAAAAATCTCTGGTTCTTGGTGTCAAAGCTCGCGTTGACGCCCGCATCTTTTAACTTGGTAAGCACATCGGAAATCGTGGTATCCCCGTTGATCTTGATATCCACGCTGCCGCTTCCCGTCTTGACGCTGAACGTCCCGTCCCCGGTCACGCCCAGCTCGCTCAGCTTGGTCATGGCCGTGTAATCCGCCTTGTTTCCAGCCGCGTCTTTCAGCTCGGCGCCGGTGAGATAACCGGTCTTCGCAAGCTGTTTGATCTTCAGCGCCTGTACGCCGTTCACGGCATCTTCGCCCGTGATGACGCTGACTGCGCTGGAGTTGGAAACCTTGGTGGTCTTCTTGCTGTAAGAACTGACAAAACGCATATTGCTGATAAACTTCGCCTGCAGGTTCTTCAGCTTCGTGTTCAGGTCTTTCCATGCGTCCTGTTTCCAGTTGACTTTGATCTGCGCCTTCTTGGCCGTGTTGACCTTGACGCTCTTGGCCTCCACCAACTGCTGAATAATGCTCTCTGTATCCATGCCGGACATCATGCCGGATAACCGCATTGCCATATTGATTCCTCCTCTTTGTGAACGAATTTAACAAACTAACGGCGCTCGTCTACCAGAATGCCTGCCAGCTCCCACGCCTTGGCAAGCATATCCAAGGTTTTCTCGGGAGGAAGCTCCTTGAGGACTTCTTTGGTATCCTTGTCAACGATTTTAATGGTCACCCGGTTAGTGGCCTCGTGAATGCCGAAAATCGCCTCCGAGTTCATCAAATTCTTATTCAATTTCTCCACAGCCTTCTTGATCTGGTCATGGCTGGGCTGCTCCTGCTCTGCGGACTGATTGCTCTGTCCCTTCGCCTGAGCATTCTCCACCACACTGGTGGTCTTATCCACCCGCTCCGGCGCCTGTACGACAGACTCCGCGGATACAGCGGGTTTCTCAGCCTCTTTCACCGTCTGTTTGGGAGCGGTCACGGACTGAGCCTGCATACTCATTACACTTCCTAATGGTTCGATTGCCATTTTTGTCACCTCCGTGTGAAATCCTGCGTTATCCTGCAACGCAAGTCGATAAAATCTGGTTTCTAAGTCAGATATCGGCCACTACCGCCCAAAAGTTTATAGCTGTGAATAATTTTTTCAGCTCAACAGCTGCCGCAGGGCGTCCATACCCTCCGCGTTCACGGATTCCTTGTTGGCCTCCTGAATCTGCAGATAGACCTCCTTGCGGTATACAGGCACTTCCTTGGGAGCAGAGATGCCGATTTTGACCTGATCCCCCTTGACTTCCAGAATCGTAAGTTCAATATTGTTGTTGATAATCAGCGCTTCGTTCTTCTTGCGAGATAACGCCAGCATCCTACTCACCTGCCTTTCTTGCCTGAAGGATCTCATAGATCGGGAACTTCACGGGATAATCGCCGTTCTCCACGATGAGCTGGCAGGCAATCCTCTTGTCCACGTTGATGATGATCGGCCCCTGCAGGTTCACGCTCATCTTAGTCAAGTCGGAGGGAACGGTGACCGTCACCAGCACCAGAATATTATTCTCCGACAGATCGCCCAGTCCTGCCAAAAGCTCGTCGTTTACCTCCGGGTCGTAGTCTTCCTTCACCAACAACGGATCCATCACGGGCATGGCAAAGCCGGCCTCCTCGATGGACTGCAGATAGCGGATCCCCACGTCGCTTCCCTGATCTCCGTCATGAAGCATCGTGAAATGCTTCAGCTCGGGAAAACCGATAATGCCATTCTCAAACGTAATAATCTTGTCGTCCGCAACCTCAATTTCACCAAATGCTCTTGTCTTGACGTTCATAGCGCCCTCCTTAAATGAAGTTCAAAAGTGTGGTCTGCATTACTTTTCCGGCAGCCATGAGCGCCGCCTCGTAGGTCAGCTCCGCAGAGGTGAGCTGAATGGCGACGTCCGTGATATCCACATCCTCATTCTCGCTCTTTAACGTTTCAAAAGTAGTCTTCTGATTCTGCATACGGTTCTCGATCAATTCCAGCTTGCTGCTGCGGGAACCGCAGTTGGTAAGGCTCAAGTTCGCATCGTCCAGATAGCCCTGAAAACTGGTAATGCCGTGTTCAAAAAGCTTCTGGCATTTGTCCTTGGCATAGGTGAGCGCCTTGTTCACCCCGGCCAGCTGTGTCTTGAGCGTCGCCACATCCGTTCCCGTGGCGGTCTCGAGCAGTTTCTCGATCTTTTCCCGGACCGTGTCCAGATCCACCACTTCCTGCATGGCGTTGACCAGATCGTCCACTTCCCGGCCGATTCCGTGCTGGAAGCATTCGTCCGCGGTGGAATTGATCCGGATGGTCTGATTGAATCCCACATCATACTCGATCGCCTGACGCTCGGGATTCTGCCCGAGGAAGGTTGTATTGTATTCGATCTCGGTATCCTCGCCGGGGTTGGATTTGCAGTAGAAATAATGCTCGGGTCTCAAATCGTCCCGCAGCCAGTTCTCCTTCTGATAGGTGATGCGGATCTCTCCCTCATTCTCCACGGTGGAGACGTCGTCCTTCACGGTCATCAGCTGGTTGTATACGTCTTCTCCCAGCAGGATTTCTCCGGTCTCCGGGACAAAGATCGCGGCCTTCGAGTCCCCCGCCGCCTGCGTGTAGGGATCGTCGTAGGAATGGACGGTCGTCGTATTGATCGTAATGGGATTGCCCGCCGCGTCCTGCGCGGTAATCACCGGCTGCATTCCGGTGGAGCAGTCGTTATACGCCAGCCGGAACCGATACACTTCCACCGATTCCACCGCCTGCTCGTCACAGTCGGTCAGCGCCTTGTAATTGGCGTTGGTCCAGTCCAGCAGATTGCCGCTGTTCACCTTCGTGAGAGAACCGATGGCATTGCGGTCCAGCTGTTCGGTGATCTCATACGGTATGTTGGCCGCCTCGGTAAAGCTTAACGGCGTATCCGTGCGGTAACCGGTGAACACATAGCGTCCCGCATAGTCCGCATTGCCGGTGCTATACACTTCATCCCCCAGCGCTTTGAGCTGTTCCAGAATGATCTTTCTGTCCGTGGTCTTCAGATCGCCGTTGGAACCTTTGGTACACTGCTCGATCATATTGGTCATGATCTGGGTCAGGTTCTTCAGGGCGTCCTCCGTCACATTCAGCCAGCTCTCCGCATCGGGAATGTTCTTGCTGTAATATTGTGTGATCTCCGTCACGCTGCTTCTGAGGCGCAGCGCGCGGATCGCCACCACGGGATCGTCGGAAGGTCTGCTGATCTTCTTCTGGGTGGACATCTGGGTACTGAGTCTGTCCTGATAAATCTTGTTGGTATTGATGTTAGACAGATTGTTTCTCTGCATGATTTTATTGGTAATTCGCATGGCGCTCCTTTCCGTCAGGCTCCTGTGATTATACGCCTGTCTGAAGTATCAGCCGGTCATAGATCTCGGTGAGGGTCTGGATCATCTTGGACGCCAGATTGTAGCCGTTCTGATATTTTACCAGATTCACGGCCTCCTCGTCCTCGTCCACGCCGGAGATCGAAATCCGCTGGCTGTCAATAGTATACGAAATATCGGCAAAGGTCTGATAAAAGCTGTTGGCTCTGCTGGCGTTCAGCGCAACGTCCGAGAGGATATTCTGTAAAAACTCGGAAGCGGAGGCGCCGCGGAAACTTGCCTTGGTCTTGTCGTTGACCATATTTTTCAGCTCAATCAGCAGATCGTCCTGCTCGGGACCGTCCCCGTTGTTGCTCTTATTGGCCAAGAGCGCGGGATTGAGAACCATCGCGCCCAAAATGCTCAGATTTCTGGCCGTGATGCGGTAATAGCTGTCGTCGCTCACCTTTACCTTAATACTGCCGTCCTTGTCATACCGCGTGCTGTCGGGAAGGTCGAACTGCTCCGAATCCGTGGCATGATCTCCCGTAAACATCATGACGCCCGGTATATTGTCCGCGGTAAAACCGCTGGTGAGAATATCGTTGAACTTCTGGGAAAAAGTACGGATCCACTCGTTCATCTGGTTCATATAATAGGGTACGCCCTGATAATCCAGACTGTTGCCGATATTGGCCACCTTGCCCTCCCTGTCGTTGGTGACTCTGACAGAGTTCTTGTCTTCCGCGCCTCCCGCCTTGGAGAGGGTAAAGGTATAGGAATAGGTGTCCGTATCCGCGTCGTAACTGTACTCCCAGGAATCATAATAGAACTCCTGATTGCCCAGATTGATAATGCCGCCCTGATCCGAGAGATTGCACTTGTTCAGATCCTGCAGATAAGCCTTGTCAACCCTGATTGTGACGGTGTCCAGCTCATCCCCCGTATCGGGATCGGTGGTCGTTCCCACTTTGGTGACAACGCCGTTGAAGTTCTCGCCGTTGTTGCCGTCGCGCATCGCCACCAAGCCTTTCAGATTGCCGCCCATGGCGCCGCTGTAGAGGTTGAACCGCTCTCTGTCCTCCCCCGCCCAGTACACGTCGTACAGACCGTCGATATCGCTCTGGTTCACTTTCTCATAAGATGTTCTTGCCACACATTCCAATTCCCGGAACTCGCTGGTATCCACCAAAAGCTGTCCGCCTGCGATTTTGACCAGAAAACGGTTGCCGCCGGTCTCCCGGTCGGGATTGTTGGTGTCCACAATCGGAAGCTCCGAAACCTGCACATCCACGATCTCGGAAAGCTGGTCGATCAAGAGCGTCCTGCGGTCTCTCAGCTCGTTGGCCTTCGTTCCCGCCAGCTCGATGGTGTTGATCTGTTTGTTCAGATTCGCAATCTGACCCGCCAGCGAATTGATCTCATCCACTTTGAGCTTGATCTCCTGATTGACGTCTTTCTGGAGCGCTTCCAGATTGCCCGCGGTGCCGTTGAAGTATTCCACAAGGGACTCCGCATACCCGACAAACTGCGCCTTGGCCGTGTCGCTGCTGGGATCTTTCATCAGCTCTTGAAGCCCCGTGACCATGAACTGGTCGAACACGGTCTTGAATCCCGCGTTCTTGCCATTGTCATCAAAGTATGCCTCAATCTGCTTCATATAATACTGCTTCATGTCATATTCGCCGAACTTGGCGTTGTTATTCCAGAACTTCGTGTCGTAAAATTCGTCTCTCACGCGTTCGATGGCCAAGGTATCCACGCCGGCTCCCGCACACCCGTAGGTCTGGAACACCCGCAGGGCATTGGCGGCCTGCTGCTTCACCTGCTGTCTGCTGTACCCTTCCGTCTGCACATTGGCAATGTTGTTGGAGGTGGTATTCAAGGCGGCATTGCTGGCCAGAAGTCCCGTATATGCGATATTTAATCCAAAAAATTGTGAGGGCATATTCTACCTCCCTTATACGCCTAATGTGTTGATAATGTGTTCCAGCATCTCGCTGATCGCGTTGATATAACGGCTGGAAGCGTTAAACGCATTCTGAAACTTAATCATATTCGACAGCTCCTCGTCGGAGGATACGCCGATCACCTGCGCTCTGGCATTCCCCACGGACTCCACCGTATTCTGCTGGCTCTCGTAAATGCTTCTGCTCACATAACCGGTGTTGGCCACCTGATTCACCATGTCGGAATAATAATCGTTAAAAGAAACTTTCTTCTGCACATTGGGATTCAGCGTGTAGACCTCTTCCGTGAAAGCCGCCTTGAGCTTCTCGGCCGTAGCCTGATCCTCATCGCCGTTTTTCAGCCGAAATCCCAACAGCGCGGGTTTCTGCATCAGCTCCTGATTGATCTGGAGGTTCTTTAGCGTATACAAGGTGTCCTGTGCGTTCACATTCTCCTCGTTATACACCCAATAGGTCTTGCCGTCCGCGCCCGTCACCTGTGTGTAGGCGTCCGTGGTGATCTTGTCGAACAGCCGCAGGGGCGATCCGTCCTCACCGTGCATATAAGCGCCGGAGTCCGACTCCACATACTTTACATTGTTAAGCGTCTGTGTACTTCCGTCTTCATTCTCCACCACAAGATCGCCCTGCTGTACGCCCGCTGCCTCCGCCAGTATGGAATTGACCTTCGTGACCACATTGTGGATCAGCTGGTCAAACTCGGCCTGAACGTTCATGACAACCGACTGCGATACCTTGTCGTACTTGCCGGGAGCGATATCCGTGTAATCGGCTCTGTGATCGCCTCTTGCCAGAACCATGGCTTTCAAGCCGCCGATGTCGGTGTCCAGATCCGAAGAGATCTCTACGTTGAGATTGAACACTTCCGCTCCGTCGATATTATAAATCCTCGTGCCGTCGTCCTGCTCCACATAGGTGGCGTTGTACGGCCAGAACGGCGTGTAAAAGCCCGTTCCCTTATCCACGTCCAGCGCAATCTCGTAACAGGTTCCGCCCTTTACGAAATCCACGCCCTCAATCTGCACGGACACATTGCCGAACTGATCCTCCGCAAAGGAGATCTTGGCAACCTCCGCAAGTTCATCCAGAATCTGGTTGCGGGTATCCCGCAGATCGTTGGCATGTTCAATGCCGCCGCTCTCGATCGCCCGGATTCTGTCGTTCAAATCCAAAAGCTGGTTCCCGTATTTGTTGATGATGTCCACCTGCTGCTTGATCTGATTGTTCAGGTTGTCCTGATAGAAAGAAAGCCCGTCATACACTGCGATGGCGCGCTCCACAAACTCCGACGCCCGCTGTACCAAAAGGCCCTGCGTCACGCTGCTGGCCGGATCTTTGGAAAGCTCCTGAATCGAGGTCCAGAAATTGGCCATCGTACCCTGAAAAGCCTCGCCGTTCAACTCTCCCAGCTGGCTCTCCACTTCTTCAAGCACTTCGGTGTTCACCTCATAAAACATACTGCGTCCCGATTCCTTGCGGTATGTCTTATCCAGAAAATAATCTCTTACTTGTTTTACCCGGGAATAAGCGACGCCGAGACCGGACTGCTGATACGCCACGGCGGACGCGGTCTTAGAGAGTGTGATATAACTCTTGTTCGACTGCTGTACCTGCTGTCTGACATACCCAGTGGTATCGACGTTAGAAAGATTATGCGCTGTGGTGTTCAGCGCATTTTGACTCGTTTGTAATCCGGATGCTCCGATATATAAACTGCTCATCAATGACATAATACAATGTTCCTCCTGACCGCCGTCTATTGTTTGGCATCAAACCCCCGGTTCACCCCCATGGTGTCTCCGGTGTATGCCCCCCTGTTGTAATTGGCAGTCTCAGGCGCCGCTTTGGAGGCTTGGAGAAGTGCAATCTCAAATTCCACCATCTCCAGCGCATCTCTCAAAAGCGCACTGTTCTGCTCGTTGACACGCTGCAGTTCCCGGACAGTCCCATGAAGTCTGTCATGGATCTTTGCGAGCGCATCCTGCTCTGTGGGCCGCGCCTGCAGCATGTCAATCAGATTCGTCAGCGTTAGTTTGGCAACATCCTTGTTCAGCACTGTGGCAATATCCGCAGTCACTTCCACGCGCCTGCGTTCCAGACGATTCAGCCTGTTTACCATATCCTGCTCTTCATCCGTGATTTTTTTTAAATTTTCCAAATTGCCGCTTACAATAATCGGCGTCTTGCGCTGGGAAATCTCCAACAACCCCTCATATTCGCTGCATTCCCTGTTAAAAATATCTATCAGGTTCTCCATCAAGCTCGCCACGGGGTTTCCTCCTTATACCAGCGCGTTATACTTCTCCAACAACCTTGCAGCAAAACTGCTGTTGTCCACATTGTAGTCCCCGCTCTGTACTTTCGCCTTGACGGACGCGGTCAAGTCTTCTCTGACGTCGGGAGTCGCTGCAAGCGCAGCCTTAGCGGTCTGAATGTCTCTGCCTCTATCGCTGATCTGCAGTTGATCCTTCGCGGATCCGGTCGCTCCTGCGGCTGTACTGCGGCTGGTTTTCTGGGTTTTGTAAATCTGCTGTACCTGATTATAAGCCTCTATACGCATATCGGATTCCTCCTTCCCTCTGTGTTGAATGCTATCCGATTCACAATAGATATCGGCGGAAATTGCAAATTCTTTAGGGCAATCGGTTGATTTTTTTTCCGATCCTGTGTAGTATAAATTGTAAGTCCGAAAGTACATCAAAAGTAAATTCAGTAAATTCAGAAAGATTGGCCGGAAAGGACAGCATACGCCATGGGCTTTCAAAAGATATCGGATCATTCCTTCTCTAAATCAAGTGGGGCAGACCGCCTTTTATTTGGGGCGGTGTGCCTGTTACTGTTTCTCTATCTGGGAATTTTTACCTATTTGAATCTGTTCCAATATACCCGGCATGTGGACTCTGATATCGCCGTCGAAGCTCTGCTGGCCAGAGAAATCTGGGAGGAGAAGGATCTGACGCCGGACACCTGGATCTCCAGCACGGAACGGCGCGTGCTGGGTACTTCCGCCGTGGCTTCCCTATTTTATGGCGCAAGCGGCAGCATGGTGTTCTCCACAGGGATCTCCTGCGTACTCATCGGCGGGCTTCTGCTTGTGTCCATCGCCTTCACCCTCAAGCGCTGCCGCGTCTCCCGTCTGGGCATCGCCACGGCTCTGCTCGCGCTCTGCGCCCTGCCCGTCAACGGCCTGCGCAACGACGGCCAGATGGTGCCTTTTGTGATGCTTCTATTGTTTTTGTTTGCGGACTATTACGCCATGCACTGTATCTGTCTGTTTCTGTGCATCGCTTTCTATATTCATCTGCGGGAGACCGTTCCGGGGCGGGACGATTCGCCCGCGCCCGCCGGAAACCGCCGGAAGAACCTTTCTGTGGTGGTGATCTGGCTCTTCTTGACAGGGTTCTGCGGCGCACTGGCATTGGGCGGTATGCGCTGTCTGCAGGTGGTGGTGCTGCCGCTTGTAGTCTTGGAAGCGCTGCTCCTGTTTTTCGAGAGCGGCCGCATGGCGTCGGCGCTTCCCCGGGGAAGATGGCGGGCGTCCGGATTTATCCTCTCCTTGCTCGCGGCAGGAATCTTGGCCAAACTCCATCCCACCAATGTGGACTATCCTTTATATCTCCAGAATGCAGACGGTATGGTCGGCCGATTGGTCCGCGACGTCCCCGCCGCGGTACTGGAATGTCTGGGCATCGCCGGGAACTGCAAAGTGGGATCTCTGGCTTCGGTAATGCAGCTCGGGATTCTGGCTGTGATCGGATTCACCCTGTACGGTCTGTTGTATCTCTCGGGGAAAAAGAAGGAAACTGCGGGCGGGCAGACGGCAGACAGGCTTTCTTTCCCGCAGAAGACGCTGCTGCAGGCGCTAGGCGCTTCTTTCCTGTTTACGGTTTTTGTGGAAATTGTCACCACCGCGGAGACTGCCCACAATTATTTTTTCGCAGTCTGGTTCCTCATCATGGCGGTTCTGGCTCTCTCCATCACCGTCTTCCAAGAAACATCGCCCCGGTTTGCCCGGCTGATCGCACTGTGCGTCTGCTTATTTGCCCTATGCAATCTGTTCTACACTTACAAAGACTGCGTCCGGCCGCAGGACAATCTGGCCGAATACGATGAGGTCATCACCTACATGGATGAGGAGGAAATCACCCACGGCTATGCGGAATTCTGGGATGCTTCCCGCATCTGCGTCATGACGGACGGGCGCATTACTATGGGACATTGTTATCATATGGAAGATCTGCGCATGTACTGGTGGCTCACCAGCACCAAATGGTATGTACCCAATCTGCCGGAGCAGATGCGTACCGCCTATGTGGTGCGCAGGGAGGATCAGGAGGCTTTCGAGGCGCAGTTTGAAGACGCCGACGAACCGCCTGTGGTGACGTGCGGTTTTGAAAATGATCGGTTTGCCGTGTATCTCAGCGACCGCAATCTGGTTCCTATGCTTTGAGGACAGATATACGAACGGGAAGGAGGAGACGCTATATGAATGGGAGACAAGACAGCCCCCGTTTTTCCGGGAAGCGGTTCCGGGGAAGTCTGTATGGGATCTGCATGGGCATTCTGTTTGCCTGCGCGCTGCTGATCGGGCTGTTTCTGACGTATTACAGCGCGTGTTACTCTTTCTATTCTTCCACCGATTACGAACGGCCGATTTATCTGATCAAGGATCAGCCCTTGCTTCATGCGGCGGTCTTTGCGGCCGTGTGCCTCCTCGCTTTCTGCCTGAACAGATTGTTCGATAGGATGGGAAAGTATAGGCGGCAGGCCGAATACCTGTTTCTGGGACTCTGCTGCGCGCTCTATGCGGCCGCCTGTCTGATCTGGGTGAGCGAACTGCCCTATTACCCCAGCGGCGACCAGCTCAACGCCACAGCCGCGGCACACTATAATCTGAGCGGAAATTTCATCATGTTCAAAGAGACCGGATATATCGGCAAATTCCCCTATCAAAAGGGGTTGACGTTTCTCTATGAGATTCTGTTCCGCCTGTTCGGGGATTTCTGTTATCCCGTGGCCGCCAGACTGCACATTCTTCTGGGCGTTGTCACAATGATCTTCGGCTATCTGTTTGTGGAGGAGACTTCCTGGCACGGCATCTGCAAGGTTCTGTATGCGCCGCTGCTTCTCCTGTGTACGCCTTTCCTGATCCTGACGCCCTACACTTACGGAGATCTGCCTTCCGTCTGCTTCTGCACCGTGCTGTTCTGGGCGCTGCTGCGCTTTGCAAGAACCGAGAGGCTTGGCTATGCGGCGCTTGGCTGTGTGATGGCCGCCCTTTCCCTCCTGATGCGTATGCACACATGGATTGTACTCATCGCGCTGCTCATCGGCATGTTTTTGACTGCGATGCAGAAACGGACACTGCTGCCGCTTCTGGCAGGTCTTCTGGTGATCGCAAGCGCCGTCACCGCCGGAAAGCTTCTGGACTATTCCTATGCCCTGCGCTCGGGCTATGAGCCGACGTCGGGCGCTCCCATGATCTTGACCCTTGCCATGGGGCTTCAGGAGAACCGAAACGGCCCCGGCACCTACAACGACTATCAGACCACTACCATGAGCGAGGCGGAATGGGATCATGCGGCGGCCAAAGCCATTGCCCGGGAAAACATTCAGGAAAATCTGGATCATTTTACCGCAGATCCCGCCTACGCGCGCTACTTTTTCAAGACCAAACTGCTGATGCAGTGGATCGAGCCGTCCTTCGAGACACTGATCTCCACCTATTCCTTTGACGAGGAACGCCCCGTGCCGGAGTGGATCGACCGGATCTATACCGGGGATCTCCACGACCTGCTCCTCGCGTTTGCCAACGGCTATCAGAGCCTTGTCTATCTGGGCTTTGCGCTGTCCCTGCCGGTATTGTGGAAACAGCGGAAGGAAAGCGCGGCACGCTGCATCCCGCTCATCGCCATCGTGGGCGGCTTCCTGTTCAGCGTCATCTGGGAATCCCAATGCCGGTATGTCCTGCCCTATTATCTGTTCATGCTGCTGTATGTGCCGGAGGGCGTCTGCTTTGTATTGGAATGCGCCGTTCAAAAATCCCGGCGCATTTTCCGGCGCGTCCGCCATCCGGAAAATACAGCCGGGACATCTCAAGATCTACAGCGGGTGGGATGATCTTTCTATTTCATCATCCCCAGAATCAGATCCAGCAGGTTATAGCGGCTGAACATCGCCACGGCCACCAGAGACACGGTGGACATAATCTTAATCAGAATATCCAGCGAAGGCCCTACGGTATCTTTCAGCGGATCGCCCACCGTATCGCCCACGACTGCCGCGTCATGCGCAGGAGAACCTTTCTTCTGTCCTTCCACAGCGCCGGACTCGATATACTTCTTGCCGTTGTCCCACGCGCCCCCGGCATTTCCGGTGAAGATCGCCAGCATAATGGCGGACAGGGTAGCGCCGATGAGAACGCCTCCCACGAACAGCGGCCCGAAGAGGAACCCTGCAACCAGCGGGAACACAATGGAAAGCACCGCGGGGAAACGCATCTCTTTCAGCGCGCCCTGCGAGGAAATCTCGATACAGGTCTTATAATCCGGCTTTGCCTTGCCCTCCAGAATGCCGGGAATCTGTTTGAACTGCCGTCTCACTTCTTCCACCATCTTGCGGGCCGCCTTGGCAACCGCCTCAATCAACATACCCGAGAACAGATAGGGCAGCGCAGCGCCCACCATCGCACCGGAGAGAATCAGCGGATCGGTGAAATTCAAATCAAGAGGCGTACCCGGCTCATTAAAGGAATACAGATAGGACACCATCAGGGACAGCGCCGCCAGCGAAGCGGAACCGATGGCAAATCCCTTGCCGATGGCCGCAGTGGTGTTGCCCACGGAATCCAGTTTGTCCGTAATCTCACGAACCGCAGGTTCCAGCTCGGACATCTCCGCAATACCGCCCGCATTGTCGGAGATCGGCCCGTATGTATCGACGGAGACGGTGGTGCTGACAAAGGACAGCATTCCGATCGCCGCCATGGAAATGCCGAACATTCCCGCAACCGCATAGGAAGCATAGGTAGCGATTCCCAGCAGAATCAAAGGAGCCATACAGGACTTCATTCCCACCGCAAGCCCCTGCGTGATGGTGAGCGCCGCTCCCTCTTTGGAAGCATGGGCAATCATCTGGGTGGGCTTGTAATCATAGCTGGTGTAATACTCGGCGATCATGCCGATGACCACGCCGCTGACCACGCCGATGGAAGCGGCAATCCAAGGAGAGAGATATCCCAGCGCAAACCCGGCGTCCCGGATGGCGTCGCCGAGGGACACATCGCCAAAGAGCAGATACGTCGCGCCGAATCCGCAGAGAATCGTGAGCGCCGCCGAAACCATGGTGGCAAAGTTCAAATCCTTGTGCGGATTGTCGGAACCTTTCTTAAACAGCACGGATGCGATACCAATGATACAGGCAATCAGGCCGCAGGCCGCAAACACCAGCGGATAATAGAACATTTTCTCCAAAAGCTCGGAGCTGATCTGTCCGCCGCCCGCAAGGGACGCCAGAAACAGATGGCACGCGAGGATAATGCCGGAGGAGATTGCGCCCACATAGGACTCTAACAGGTCGGAGCCAAGACCTGCCACATCCCCCACATTATCGCCCACATTGTCGGCAATCGTAGCGGGATTGCGGGGATCATCCTCGGGAATATGCGCCTCGGTTTTCCCTACCAGATCCGCACCCATATCTGCGGCTTTGGTATAGATACCGCCGCCCACACGGTTGAACATGGCCACAATGGAACATCCCAGCGCATAGCAGGAGAGGCACTGTGTAAAGATTCCGCCGTCCGTAATCGCCTCGACGGACATCAGCCCCATGCCGATACCGAAGATCATATACACAAGGAAAAGCCCGAACAGAGCGAAGCCGCCCACGCAGAGTCCCATCACGGAACCGCCGCGGAAAGCCACTTTCAAAGTCTCCCCGATATTCTTGGTCACGCGCGCCTTGTTGGACACGCGCACATTGGCGTAAGTGGCGATCTTCATGCCGATCCATCCCGCCGCCGCGGACATCAGCACGCCGATCACAAAGCAAATCGCAGACTGCCATGATAAAAAGATCAACAGTACCGCAATAATTGCCACCACAATCGCGATAATCTTATACTCGTAGGTGATAAATGCGTTGGCGCCGACACGGATCGCCAATGCGATTTCAGACATTGTGTCTGTTCCCTCTTCCATCTTCTTCACCCCAAAGAAGTTGAAAGCTGCGAAGGCTAATGCTGCAAGTGCTGCAACAATCACCAAAACCAGAGCTGTCATTTTTGTAACTCCCTTTCGTATTGTTAGATTTAAGCGCCGTCCCTTTTCGAGCAAAACGCCTATACGGTCAATTTTACCAAAGTTCGGGAAAAAGGTCAATGTCATTTGCAAACATATGCACAAATATCATCTGCAAACAATTTACAAATATCTGCGCGAACCCTAAACTTTCCCCGCCGGACAGACGAAATATAAAATAGCAAAGAACGGGCGCTCTTGCGGCGCGTTAAGACGCGCGGCAAAAGTACGAACATTAAAGCATTAAGATCAAAGTATTAAAAACAGTTGCATTCAAAATACGCATCCAAGGAGGGATTGACGCAGTAAACGGAGTTATGAGTATTTTCATGGTGCAGTCAGTGACGGCTGTTCCCACGGTCAAGAAATTGAAACGAGACAATCGCAACTCTTCCGATTCCAAGGATAAAAGCGCCCATACGCTCTTTGCCCAGATTCTGGAGGAGGCGGCGGAACAGGCACCCGAATCCGCGCCCAGAGATTGTCGGACGACCCTGTACAGCCGCGACAGCAGGCTGCAGAATTTTCATTACTTGTCAAGGGAATACCATTACTGAATCGAATAAAAGGCCGTCCCGGTTTCTGCGGGACGGCCTTTTATTTGACAAGCGGCCGATTCGGACGTAAAATACAGGAGACGCTCATGCGGACGCATAGACATTTACCGAAGATTTTCATGAGGATTCTCGTATGGAAAAAAATTTGACCACCGGCAGCGTCCTGAAAACGGTTATCTGTTTCTCGCTGCCCTATTTATTGTCCTATTTTCTACAGACCTTATACGGTATGGCCGATTTGTTCATCATCGGACAATTTAACGGCATCGCAAGCACCACAGCCGTCTCCGTGGGCAGTCAGGTCATGCACATGCTGACCGTGATGATCGTAGGCCTCGCCATGGGTTCCACCGTCCTGATCGGACAGGCGGTAGGCGCCCGGAAAAGCGAACGCGCCTCGGCGGTCATCGGCAACACCGTCACGCTGTTCATGGCATTGTCCCTAACGCTCACCGTCGTTTTGCTGCTTGCGGTCAATCCCATTGTGGCGCTGATCTCCACGCCCGCGGAAGCCGTTTCCGAGACCAGAGCCTATCTCACGGTCTGCTTCATCGGCATCCCGTTTATCACCGCATATAACATCATCAGCTCCGTCTTTCGGGGGCTTGGCGACTCCAAAAGCCCCATGTACTTTATCGCCGTGGCCTGTGCCGTGAACATTGCGCTGGATTACCTCTTCATCGGCGTACTCAGTCTGGGCGCCGCCGGAGCCGCGCTTGGAACCACCCTGTCCCAGACCGTCAGCGTGGCGGTCTCCCTGCTGTTTATCCTGCGGAGCCGAAGCGGAATACGGCTCTCCAAGAAGGATCTGCGCCCCAGACGCGAGATCATGGGCAGCCTTCTAAAAGTGGGCATTCCCGTATGCGTGCAGGACGGCTTTATCCAGATCTCCTTTATCGTGATCACCATATTTGCCAACAGACGGGGGTTGAACGACGCCGCAGCCGTGGGCATCGTAGAGAAAATCATCGGCGTGCTGTTCCTCATCCCCTCCTCCATGCTTTCCACGGTATCGGCGCTGGGCGCTCAGAATATCGGCGCCGGCAGATATGACCGCGCCCGTCTGACCCTGCGCTATGCGGTCGTCATCGCCGCCGCATTCGGAGGCGCGTCCGCCCTCGCCATGCAGTTTGCCGCGGGACCGGTGGTTGACATTTTCACAGACGAACCGGCGGTCATTCTGGCCGGAAGCCAATACCTGTCCGGCTATGTCTGGGACTGTCTGCTGGCTGGCGTCCACTTTAGCTTCAGCGGCTATTTCTGCGCCTGCGGACTGTCCGGAATCTCCTTTTTCCACAACTGCATGTCCATTCTCTGTATGCGGATTCCGCTGGCCTATCTGGCGTCCAGCCGCTTCCCGGACACCCTGCTGCCCATGGGGCTTGCCTCCACGGCAGGCTCCGGCTTCTCCGTGGTGATCTGCGTGATAGCGTTTGCGGTGATGAAAAACAGAGCCGATCAACTATAATTCTTTTAACGCCGCCTCGATTTCATCGGCGCAAGCCAGAAAAACCTCCGCCACCACCGGGTCAAAGTGTGTGCCTGATTCACTCCGTATAATCTCATACGCCTTCTGCAGCGGCATTGCCTCCTTATAGCATCGCTTGGAGGTGAGCGCGTCAAACACATCCGCCACTGCCATGATTCTTGCACATAAAGGGATCTCCTCCCCCTTGATCTGATCCGGGTATCCTTTACCGTCCCAACGCTCATGATGATACGCCGCCATATCCACAGCCATGTCCAGATAGGCGGACTTTCCCAGCTGGTTCTGCGCCTGTTGCAACAGATCCCGCCCTGCTGCCGCATGGCTTTTCATCATTTCAAATTCTTCCTCCGTCAATCTGCCCGGTTTGTTCAAAACGGCGTCCGGGATGTGGATTTTCCCAATGTCGTGCAGCGGTGCTGCAACGACCATGTCCGCTATGTACTGCGGCGTCAAAATATCCGGAAACTTATTCTGTCTTTTTAGCGCATTTGCAATAATCTCTACATATCTTGCGGTGCGCTTGATATGGCCGCCCGTGTTCTCGTCCCTGCTCTCCACAATGTCCGCCATCATGGCAATCATGTGAAACTGCATGGATGCAACCTGCTCATGATAGTAGGAACGCCTATTTCCCTGCATGACCAGAACGATCATCGCAACGGTCAACACAAACGCCGTCACGCCGTACATGCAGGCGTCCCACGCAAACCGGCCGCTTACCGCATAGGCATACCCGGCTTCCTGCATCTGCCTGTTCAGCACGGTCTGCCTTGCCATAATATCGGAAAAAGACAAAAGCAGAATACCAGACACATACAGCAAAACGCCCTCCCATTTGTGCAGGTGGCGTTTGCTCATATGGTCCCGGAACCAATTCCGCCAATCCTTTCCTTTGACGAAAAAGAAGAGTAGGGCGAGCGCCAGCACGCCATACATCCCAAAACCGTAATACAGCGCCGCCCTCCCGGACAATCCAAGCAAGTTCGGCGCCATTACAAAAATCGGCACGACAAGTCCGTTCAGAATGCCGGGAATCGGAAGAATCAGGAAAAAGCCGCGCAGACGATGCACTTTTCTTCCCAAAACAATATTCAGCCCGCCGGCCGCCAGCGATGCAATCGTGGCGGCGTCTTTTCCCATGAGAAAACACAATGCGATAACGCCGATCATGCAGACCAGATAGAAGCGTTTCTGTTTCCCCGCTTCCATCCCCGGCTCCAAAAACACATATCGTTCAATCAGGAAAATGCCCGTCATTACCGTTATCACTTCCAACACATCACTGAGTCCCGCTAACATCCTTCCGCCTTTCCCACAGCATTCCAAATCTTCCTGTCCGTTCCGCGCCGCCTTCCGCCTCCAGCGTCCGGCTTACGGGGTCAAATCCACAACCAGCTCCGAAAAGATTCCCGAGATACTGATTTCATTTTCACTCTCCACAGCCGGTTCGCACTCCGCCGTTTTCCCGTCTTTTAGATAATAAACGTTACACTTTCTGCCTTTGTTGCGTACCTTTACCAGATTTTCCTCGGGAATATGAACGACCGTTTGGGCCTTCCACTGGTTTAAGTCCAACTTTCCGGTGATCCTATCAACCGTCATCTCATAATCGGTCTTGGACGTAAATTCCAGACTTCCGCTGCTGTCCGCAATCAAGACCTGCTCCGCGTCGCCGTCATATTCCAGACGATTCAGATGGAGATTCTTGATCGCAAGGAGTTTCACGCTGGCCGCAATCTCACAGGCATCCGTATATTTGTTCGGAAGGGCAATCTCGACGGTCAGCGCCTCCTCCGCCTCATAGCGGCTCAGTTTATTCTTGTTCAGACAATTTACGTCAAGCTTGTTCTTCTTCTCATCCAGCTTGATCTTAAACACGGAGTCTAAATCCTCCAGCGTTTCGGAGGACAGCTTAATGTGCAGCTTCTCATCGCCGCCGGTGGTCAGCAGAACCGCCGCCGCGCTGCCGATATTGACGTCAAAATGCTTCTCACAGTCGATATCGTAAATGGTTTCACTGGTATACACGGGTGTTTCCGGAACGGTCTTGGCGGCGGAATCCGTCAGCAGTTCATCGATAGTCGTCTTAAAAATCTCTGCAATGATTACCATATTTTCCACATCCGGCAGCCCCTTTCCGGTCTCCCACTTCGTGATGGCCTGTCTGGAGACGCCGATTTTCTCAGCGAGCTGTTCCTGTGAGATTCCTTCTTTTCTCCTGATTTCCTTTAACTTTTCCGAAAAATTCATCTTCTCTAATCCCCTTTCTCACACTTCTTTTAAAAGTGAATATGCAGTAATTTTTTTAATCGGCGCCGAGAGAAGCACGCTGATGCCAAACGTCACGACCGTAAACAAAACGGCAAATGCAGCCAAGATCCCAATGGGTACTTCAAAATGATTTTTTAGCGCGCCAATCAGAGAAAAAATCGTCTTGTTGATGACGGGAAGATACCACAGCCCGGCGATGGCAGAGACCGCCGACGCCACAGCCACAACAGGGATCAGCTCAAGCGCCGTCTTAACGGTAAGCTGTCTGTTGGTGTATCCGATCGCCTTATAGATTCCCAATTCCTGTCTGCGCCTGCTGATCATGGAATGGATAATCACATACATCACAAGCAGCATCATCAGAACGGAAATCACAAAAAGGATGACCACAACGACGGAGACGATACCCGCATACATCCTTCTGCCGTTTTCACTCATCTGTTCAAAATTGACGGAAGATAAAATGACCTCATCGTAATGTTCCTCATACTCCTCAATCAGCGCGTCGGCGTCTTTGCCGTTCAGATATACATTGACGGAATTCGTGCTTTCGCCGATTTTCTCATATCCGCCGCTTGTCAGCTGGCATACCGCTCCGGCATTGTTCACGCTTTGCACATACCCCGTCACAAGATAAATCTCCGACCGGGAATTGGCCGTGATCTCGATTTCGCTGCCGATGGGATAATGGTCCGAGAGCGCATTTCCTATAGCAATTTCATTCTCGCTCTCCGGGCTGCGTCCCTCATAACAGATATCGTTTGTCGCTTTTGAAAAATCCTCACACACGAACGCGGTCAGGCTTCCGTCCTCATAACTCACAGGTACGGAGGCATATTCCAAAAAGAGCCTTACCCTGTCGTCCTGCTGCAGAAGGTCTTTCAGTTCCGCCATTTTCCCATCCTCCGCGGTAAAAATCACAGACGGCAGTTCCTCCGAAAGGGTATTCATAAAGTGATCCGGCTTGATAGTTACATTGTACAGGAGCGTTCCTGCAAAGGACAACAATACCATAATACCAAATGCGACCGCAAATAGCAAGATCGTCTGCCCGGCAGATTCTTTCCCTGCGACGCCCCTTATGGCGTCGATCGGCTCCAGCCTATGTATTTTTCCCGCCGAAAGATAGGAGAACAGCCCTATCACAAATGTCAGTCCCAGCAGCACAATCAGCAGCGCCATCGTATCAAAATCCGGCACATAGGAGAATCCTGACTGGATTGCCAAAACCTTCGCCGCCAGCGGCAGAACCGCATAGGACAAAGCGATTCCGGCGATTGCCGAAACCATTCCTGTCAGCACATAGGGCAGCACCGACGAGGCAATGATCATCCGGCTTGTGTAGCCGATCGCTTTTAATACTCCCATCTGTGCCAGTTCGTCTTCGATCGCGCTCCGGATCCTGAAATTGCTCAGGAAAATACTTACCGCCAAGATTATGGCGGCAAGCGCCAAAAATATGACGATCAACAGCGTGCAGACCATGGTTCTGGTCTGCTTGGAGGTGGTTCTGTCACTGATACTCAATAACGTGATCCCATCTTCCCTTAAAAGTTCAGAGATCGCATTTTTGATCTTGCCCAAATCCGCAGCCTCGGTTGTCTTTAAGGAATACTCCGCAATGACACGGTCGCCGTACTCCTGCGCAAATTCCTCATAGGCCGCTTGGGGAAAATATCCGCCGATCAGCCCGGTACCGTAATTTCCATATTGCATCTCCAATACGATTCCGCCGACCTTGTAAGTATGCTCCCTGCCGTCTATGGAATAGACGATATTGCCGCCTTCCTCAAAACCGCCCAATTCCTTCATATACAGGGGAAGCGAAACCGAACTTCCGCCCTGTACGGAACCTTCCGTCACATCCAGCAGATTCAGAGATCTTTCCTCGTCCAGATTATAAAAGACCGTATTCATGTCGAAATCAGACCCCGCAAATTCACGGACCGTTACCGGCGTAAATACCCCGCCGTGCTTTTCCGCAAAGGATACCCCGTCGATTTCTTCCACCTTTGCAAGCAGCTCCTGCTTATCCTGCATCTGCGGAATGATAAAATTGAGATCCGCCGTGTCCAGCTCATCGAACAGGCGATCATAAGCGTCAAAGGTCTGGAAGGCAAGCACAAGGGCAATATTAATCATAAACGCGGTCAGGCAGAGAAATACTCCGAAAGACAGGTATTGTCCTTTTGCCTTCTTTAAATTGTGGATTACAAGCGTGGATACCTTTTTCAATTTACCACCCCATTTCTTTCATGAAGCGATCCAGCTTTTCGCTTCTTTCGGCATTGTCCTGCTCAAATTCCCCCAGACTGCACTCGCCGAAAATGGTGCCGTCTTTGATATAAATGATGCGGTTTCCCCGCAGGGCTGAGGTTTTGTCATGCGTCACCATGACGATACTCTGCCCTTTCTTGTGAAGGGAGGTAAACACATCGAGAACCGCCGCCGAATTTGCAGAATTCAGCGCGCCTGTGGGTTCGTCCGCAAAGAGTACGTTCGGACGGTTGATCACCGCCCTGACAATCCCTGCCCGCTGCGCCTCGCCGCCCGAAATCTGGGAGGAGGTTTTTCTCCATGTGTTTTCGGGAATATTCACCAGTGAAAACAATTCCTTTGCGCGGTTTTTGATCTCTTCCCGATCCTTGCTCGTCAGCACCCCTGCCGCGATGACATTGTCCATCAGATTCATCCTGTCGATCAGATAAATCTGCTGGAATACAAACCCGCACTGTTTCCGCCGAAACACGGCCAGCCTGTCATTGTTCAACTTTGTGATGTCCGTCCCGTCAAAAATAATTTCCCCGCCGTCCGGCTTATCCATCCCGGAGAGGGAATACATCAGGGTGGACTTGCCTGCCCCCGACGAACCCATAATGACGGTAAAATCTCCCTCATAAATATCGAGATTCAGGTCTGAATAAATCACCTGCCTACTCTCGCCGCTGCCAAACGCTTTTTGCAAATGTCTGGCCGATATGACTGTCTGCCTCATACGAACCCTTGCTCCTTTCTCGTGTCCTCTTTTGAATCCCGCGTGATTCCCACGGGTCTGCGGACCATGGGATCATCATAGGGGAAAAGTCTGCGTGGCGCTACCAACAGTTGTATACATTTTGATTTTTTGCGCTACTTTCCGTTGCATCCCGCAGTCTGCGGCCTTTCATGCGCTTTTCTCTCCCCCCAAAAAGCGCATGGATGACCAAGACCTTTTCCGACAGCAAACGACCATTCTTGTGCCGCAATTACAAAATTTTTACAGCATCCGATTGCATAAAAACTTCCCTTGTTATATAATTCATCAGTAGAGTTGACCGATGCCTGCGCGCTGCCGCAGGAAGAACAAAATAGACGATTACCTAAATTGGAGTTTCGCAATCGTCTGAAGAACAAATATCTGAAAGGAGAATATCCCTGATGAAAACGAAGAAATCTTTTCGGCGCTTGTTTGCACTGGCTGTTGTTGCAGCATTCCTGCTTTCCGCCTGCGGTTCCAAAGAAAAGCCGTCCGATTTGGACGCCGCCAAGCCAAAGAGCAGCGCCTTGACCTGGGTGACCTGGGGCGGCTATGACAATTTTTGGGAACTGCTGAAGGAACACGATCCGGATATTGAAATAGAATTTGTCTCCTATGCGGGAGCCAACTATACCGGCTATAGCTGGGCGCAGATGCGGGCAGACGATATCCCGGATCTGTTCAGCACTTCGCAAATTCTTGATGAAAGTCTGGCTAAGGAGCGGCTGGCGGATCTGTCCGGCTATGACTTTGTCAATAACTTATCCACTTCCATTCTGGATCAAGTATCTATTGACGGCGGCGTCTACCTGCTCCCGGTCAGCAACGCCATGTACGGTATTCTCTACAACAAGACGCTGATGGAGGAAAATGGTTGGGAACTGCCCGAAAATTATGCTGAACTGGAGACTCTGTGCGCCGAGATTAGAGAAAGCGGCCTGATTCCCGGTATCGTTGGAACGCAGCTCACCGGCAACGATTTTTCCGCTATATTTAATCTGGCCAAGACCGACTGGTTCACCACGATGGAAGGGGTGCAGTGGGAGCGGAATTTCCTGTCCGGAGACGCTGCTGCCGCCGGGATGTGGGAACCTACGATGGACTATGCTCAGAAATATATCGATATCGGTATGTATACTGCTGACCCGGAAGATCGGTCTAATACAGAATTGATCGAGGACTATATGGCCGGGCGGAAAGCGGTGTTTTTCACCATGTCTGCACTTGTGGAAAGCCCAACTATGTCCAACGGCGATGAATGGGGAATGATGCCCTACATCGGGGAGGACGGCAGCAAGAATATCTATATGTATAATCCCACCAGTTACATCGGTATCAGCAAGCGGCTGACAGAGCCGGGGAACGAGGAAAAGCTGGAAAAAGCCGTCCGCGTGCTGAGCCTCCTCTATTCTGCGGAAGGACAGGCAACCTTTGTCACCGAAAATACCCCTTGTGTGATGAATGTGCTGAACAACACTGTCCTTCCGGAAAATTCTATCATCTATGACGCCAAACAGGCGATGGAGGAGGGCCGCGCTTTCCGCATGACTTATGCCGGGTGGGAAAATGTTCTGGCCGATATGGGGCAGGCTTACAAGGAATGGTTTCTGGGTGAAAATGAAATGGACGGTCCCAAGGCCATTGCGAAAATGGATGAACTACAGAGCGATTGGCTGAACAACCGGGAAGCTCTATATTTCTGCGAGAGTACCGCCGACTTTACATTGGAGGAGACTGCCCGGCTGGTAGGCAAGGCCTTCGGCAGCACGGTCGAGGCGGACGCCGCCATCATCCCCTATGGCACAGCCTATAAAGACGGCTTAAAGTTGGCGGACGGCATTACCGGAAAGCTTTATGCGGAAAAGATCAACTCGGAGATCTCCAATAACATTTGCCCCGGACACGACGGCGAGTACGCCATCCTGACCATGACCGGGGCGCAGGCAAAGGAACTGGCCGCCGCCGGCTTCGATATGACCGGGGACGGTGATCCCTTCCCCTATGTGCTGGAAACCAAAGGAGGCGGCGATCTGGAGGATGGCGAAACATATCGGGTAGCCTTCCTGATGCATAGCTACACTGAAGAAGTGGCCGAGGCCTATAGTGTTCAGGTGGAAAAGGGTTCCATCCGCGCCTTCCTGCGGGAGTGGCTGGCAGAGCAGGGAACCGTGTCTCCTGACACAAACCCGTGGAATTGAGACGGGGGCTGCGAAAATGCCGGAGTCTGATCGGGAGCAGGTCACCATCGCTTTTCAGAGTGACCTGCTCCCGGATTCACTTGCAACTTGTTCCTTTATCCATCGTTTCAAAATATATTGCCAATTCACTCCGTCCTGCAACACCCGAAGAATTGTCACTACTGATAAATCATCATCTACAATATAAAACAAAAGATATGTACGATATGGTTTTAGATATATGTCATATCCTCTGTAATGAATTCCAGTTATATTATGACCTTGGGGAAATGCTCTCAAACCGTCAACTGGCGTTTTATCTTCTTTGTAAAATTCTCACCCAGTCTTAAATTACATCAATTTCAGCTCACAATTCAGCCTCGTCCGATACCCGCCCATGCTCTCCATCATCTAACGCTTCGTCTAATTTTGACAATAGAGCATTCATAGCATTTTCCACTGTATAGGAATCTTCTCTTGTTTTAACAACCTCAGTAAATGCCATAAACTTGTTTTCCTCCAAAATGTATTTCCGTTTAATTACATCACTTATATGCTATTCTCATTGGTTTTACAAGATTTTGATAAAAATAGGTTTGTGTCAAGTACACGTTGGTACTTTTCCTATTTTTCTTTATGAACCCTTTTTGTATGCTCTTTGTTCCCTTATCCTCCAGCTTTGTAAGCGCCGCCATGATCTCCTGCACTTCCTCCGGCGTTTTGTTAGTAATGCGCTCTACCTCAAACCCCTCTGCATGGGTAATCTTTAAGATGACATCATCTGCCCCGATAGGCTCTTTTGCCCTTTCATTCAGCGCCATTTCCGTCTTTAGGTCAGTTATCTTGTTGGTATCCGTGTCGTAACGGACATCAAGGTGGTACTCCCCACATTCCTTCGTGTCCTGATTGGCAATCTCCATAGTCCATGCGCCCCTGCTTTCCAGATATGCGGCAACGCTCAGCCTGTCATCGTCATTCATGTCCGAAAGGGCTTCCACAACCTCCGCCGCATCCATTCCCCGGACACTGACAAGGCTGTATTCCGATAAATCACTGTTCTGTACCAGCAGGAGGCTCTCCTTTTCCAGTCCATTTATGGACTTATCCTGCATCATTTCCCGGTCACGCTGCAATTCCTGAAGCTGCCCCTCAATGCCCGTGATAAGCTCTGATGCTGTCCTGCGGATTGTGTCAAGGGAAGATTTCAGCTCTTTCATGTCCTTTCCGCTGCTCCACCCTGCAATATAGCCGAAGGAATATTCCGACGTATCTATGCCGAAATGCTGGCACACCGTATAGGCAATGCTTTCCGCTTCCACCTCTTTGGTGTTCCTGTCCTTTGCCGGGGCAAGAATATCCGCATTGACTTCCTTATTATGCAGCATGGAATGTGCGGTTTCGTGGATCATGGTTTTTAATGTCTGGCTCTCGCTCATGCCCTCCTGCACCGCAATCCGGTTTTCCTCTGTGTTGAAATATCCCTTTGAACCGCCGGGAATGTCCTCAAAAGCGATTGGAACAGGCGCAACATAGGTAATCGCCTTGATAAAATCCTCATATCCCTCTACCGTGGATAAAAGCTCTTTTGCTTCCAATTCCGGGATTGGCTCCCCGTCCGTCTGCGACACGTCAAACACGGACACCGCACGAAAAGCAGGTATTTTACGCTCAACTTCCTCTGTCAGCAGCATACCGTCCTTATCGAGCATAACCTCCCCGGTTACGGGGTCTAATTTATTCTGTTCCTCCTTGATCTTATAAGGCGCAGGGGCAAGGATACGGATTCCCTTTTCCCCTTTTTTCACATGGCGGTTGAAATTGGTCTGCCACGCCTTAAAGCCCGCAACTAAGGTTGCTCCGGGCTTCTGCATGGCAATCAGGAGCGTGTTGTTAAAACTGTAATTATGGAATTTTGACATGGTGGAAAGATAGCTTTTATACTTTTCACTCTCAAAAAGCTCCTTTAACCCTTCCTCCAGCTTGTCGGTAATCTCTTTTACTTTCTGTTTTTCTGTGTTTGCATCTGCCATATTTTTAATCCTTTCTCTGCAATAAAAAAGACAATCGAATCTGACTGTCTTTTTTCGTGAAAACAGAAAAAGCAGCGAACCGTTTTCTGCAAAACTTTGTTCACTGCTTTACTGTTTCTGTTATTAAGTTGCTGTTATTATGCCAATACAGGCTCTCTTTTTTTGATGATAGCCTTGACTTCTTCCGCACTTTTCTTTGTGGCAACAGCTATCTGTTCAACCGTAAAATCATTCTCATACATATTCATTATCACATCTACTAAGGTATTATCCCTGATTCCCTGCGACAAATTACACATGGCGCTCACATCCTCTCTTATTCTATCGTCTAACGGAATACTATACTCTTTCTCCATAATTCCTAATTTCTCATCAACTGACAATTCCATTGACAAAAGCGTACTCAGCAGACGATGTAGCTCATATTTATCATCATGCTCATACTCATTAGAATGAGCTGGAAGTTCATTTGCTATACCTATCAAAACAATGTTCAGCAGGTCAAGCCCGCCTTTCCACGGATAAGAGCCTATCAGCTTATCGTCCGTCAGATGCACATAATCCATGCTGTTCTCGTCCATGTTCATGCACACCCATATCGAGAAAACACGTTTTATGTCATTATAATTTGTCTTGACAAAATCCCTTTCCTTCTGTGAGGAAACAAGGCGGCTCACATAGAAAACCGCCCTGTTCAGGATATGGTAGCCTGTCGGTTCGTCCTTTTGCGCTTCCAGATTAACGATTACCTGCGAAATGCCGTCTTTCATGCATACATAAAAGATAATGTCAAACCGTATAAGCCCTTCGTTAATCTCCGCATTCTCC
>JAMPGV010000060.1 GCA_023663735.1 Muribaculum sp.
CTTATGGGATATAAAACGATAAAGAGTATAAAGCCGGAAGTGGATTCTTTATTGAAAAAAGGAAAGTTGATAATGTCAATCCCTGATAAACCCAACAGCAGAAATCAAAAATATATTGCGGTTAAGGACAAGAATATGGTTTAAAATGAACTGTCTGCTTGCAATGTTATTAAATTTACAGATGGGAAAGGACTCAAGTAATAAAACAAGGATTCTTGCTATATATGATGAAATTACAAAATGTGCTACAGTTGATGAGACTAAAACGAGGGTGCAGAATGGCGCAGGAAGCTCTCATATTCGTAGATTAAATTGTCAGGTCATGTAAAGTGACACTTTTAATCGGAGGTGCGAGAATATGAGTAAAAGAAAAGGAAACACAGAGTGGAAGGAACTGAAGAAGGAGTATTGGGCTCAGAATGTCATTGTGGATACCCAGAAGTGGGGCTACATTGATTTTTCGCCACAAGGCATGAAGGAAGTTTTCGGTGGCGAAAAACTTACCTATGAAGAATATCTTGATGCACAGATGGCAATAGGAAGGGATATAAGAGGGTGGTTCTTTTTATGCCACCATGAAGTACCGCTTGGCTTTGCTGGACAGATCGAGAGGATAACCTCAAAGAATATCTGTTTTAAGCGCATCTATGTAAGTGGTATGTACATGGATGGGGAGTGTTTTGATGGAAAGGAAGACCACGTTTGGATGTCCATTGAGGGATTTGAGGATTATCAAGTTGGTGATTGCTTAGAGTTTTTTGCTGAGACATACCGATATCTCAAAACCGGTAACGGCAAACAGATAGATTATGGATTAAGTAAACCATCGAAAATAAAAAAAGTCGATTCGTACAAGCTGCCGTCTGATGATGACTTGCTCCGCCAGAGTATAAATCAGATTATTTGTGATACTTGTATGTTTCGTGACCATTGCTATGGAGGAATGTGTATGGCGGACAAGGAATGGCTGAATAGTATGAAAAAATCAATGTTTGATGCTTTAAAGGGGAGTAAATAAAGAAACACGAAGATGACTTCGAGGGATATATAGTTTATATGTTTTCAAAGAGCTGCGAGCTAAATGTATGCGGAACAGCTCTTTTGTGTATATTGCTGCAAACGCTGGCTGGATTGTTTGCAATTACTAATATATAATAAAAATCTACTTCTGTTTTACCTGATGTGTGGTAAAATAGGAGTGGTTGGAGATACTATTACAGACAGGAAAAATAATGCGAGGCGGTCTTTATGGATATGGCAGTTGACACCAGAGGGAAAGATATCCTGCTGGAGAATAAAAACCTGATGCGGGCGCTTGACAGGGGCATTGACGATATGGAGGCAGGGAGGGAACTTCCGCATGACGAGGCTTTCCACAAGATAACGGAATTGAGGGATAAGAGAAGGAATGCGAGAGCGTAAAGTGGTCATGACCTGGGAGGCAGTCTATGACGTGACGGACATTGCCGACTATATTGAACAGGAATTTGGCAGGGAGCGGGCGGATCGGTTTGAGAGAGATATCAGGCAGGAGATAAAGGATATCAGCTTTTTGGGTGGTGTCTTTGGCAATACTCATATTTATTACCGCTCTTATCCTGTTTTCAAGAAGCCTTTTCCGCCGTCCATTATCTTTTATGTGGTGAAGGAGCTGGAAGATGAGATACATATTTTGCGGGTTCTGAGGGAGGAACATGATAAAATATTATTCATATGCCACAACCATAACAGAATCCGATCTGTAGCCAGAGGTGGATTGAAATAGTAAAAGATGGAAGTTTCTCCGTTTTTACAAAAACTTTATGTTTTTTTAATAGATATTTCTATTGATTTTTTATGTCTGCGTGTTATATTGAAGATAGAACAGACAACAGGAAACATTTGTCTGTAAATCTTCATCACATGCAGGTATTTTCATACTATGCCCTGCATACCGAGAAGGGGGCTAAGACTATGAACATTCAGAAATTTACCCAGAAATCCATGCAGGCCGTGGAGGGATGTGAGAAACTGGCCTACGAATACGGCAATCAGGAGATCGAGCAGGAGCATCTGCTCTACAGCCTCCTGACCATAGAGGACAGCCTGATTCTGAAGCTTGCGGAGAAGATGGGCATTGACAAAGATCATTTTGTGAACCGGGCCAAACAGGCGCTGCAACGCCGGGTGAAGGTGCAGGGCGGCCAAGTTTATATCGGCCAGTATCTGAACCGGACGCTGATCGGCGCGGAGGACGAGGCCAAACAGCTGGGGGACGAGTATGTCTCCGTGGAGCATCTGTTTCTGGCCATGTTGAAGGAGCCGAATAAAGAGATCGCCCAGATTTGGAAAGAGTACGGCATTACCAGAGAGCGCTTTCTGCAGGCGCTCTCTACGGTGCGGGGCAATCAGCGGGTCACGAGCGACAATCCGGAGGCTACCTATGACACGCTGGAGAAGTATGGGCAGGACTTGGTGGAAAAAGCCCGCAGCCAAAAGCTGGATCCCGTGATCGGGCGGGACGGCGAGATCCGGAACGTGATCCGGATCCTCTCCCGCAAGACCAAGAACAATCCTGTGCTGATCGGCGAGCCGGGCGTGGGCAAAACCGCCGTGGTGGAAGGGCTGGCTCAGCGTATTGTGCGGGGCGATGTGCCGCAGGGATTGAAGGACAAGAAAATTTTTGCGCTGGACATGGGAGCGCTGGTGGCCGGAGCCAAGTACCGGGGCGAGTTTGAGGAGCGTCTGAAAGCCGTGCTGGAGGATGTGAAGGGAAGCGACGGGCAGATCATCCTTTTTATTGACGAGCTGCATACCATTGTGGGTGCGGGCAAGACGGACGGGGCGCTGGATGCGGGCAACATGTTGAAGCCCATGCTGGCCAGAGGAGAGCTGCACTGTATCGGCGCAACCACGCTGGACGAGTACCGCCAGTATATCGAAAAAGATCCCGCGCTGGAGCGGCGTTTCCAGCCGGTGACGGTGGATGAGCCTACGGTGGAGGACACCATCTCGATTTTGCGGGGGCTCAAAGAACGGTATGAGGTCTATCACGGCGTAAAAATCATGGACAATGCTCTGGTGAGCGCGGCGGTTCTGTCCCACAGATATATTTCGGACAGATTTCTGCCGGATAAGGCGATTGATCTGGTGGACGAGGCCTGTGCGCTGATCAAGACGGAGCTGGACAGTATGCCCACGGAGCTGGATGAGCTGCAGCGCAGATGTATGCAGATGGAGATCGAGGAGGCGGCTCTGAAAAAGGAGGATGACAAGCTGAGTCAGGAGCGGCTGTCGCAGCTCCAGAAAGAGCTTGCGGAATGCCGGGAAGAGTTTACCGCCCGGAAAGCCCAGTGGGACAATGAGAAGGCTTCCGTGGATAAACTCAGCAAACTGCGCGAGGAGATTGACCGCACCAACAGCGAGATTCAGATCGCCCAGCAGGAGAGCAATCTGGAGCGTGTGGCGGAACTGACTTACGGCAAGCTGCCCGGATTGAGGAAACAGCTGGAGCAGGAGGAAGAGCGCGTGGGCAGCGGGGAGCTGACGCTGGTTCGGGAGAAAGTGTCCGACGAGGAGATTGCCCGCATTATTTCCCGCTGGACCGGGATTCCCGTGGCGAAGCTCACGGAGAGCGAGCGCAATAAGACGCTGCATCTGGACGAGGAGCTGCACAGGCGCGTCATGGGGCAGGACGAGGGCGTTACCAAGGTGACGGAAGCCATCATCCGCTCCAAGGCGGGGATCAAGGATCCTGCCAAGCCCATCGGGTCATTCTTGTTTCTGGGTCCCACCGGTGTGGGCAAGACGGAACTTGCGAAATCGCTGGCGGCCAGCCTGTTTGACGACGAGAACAATATGGTCCGCATCGACATGAGCGAGTATATGGAGAAATATTCGGTGTCCCGCCTGATCGGCGCGCCTCCTGGATATGTGGGATATGAGGAGGGCGGACAGCTCACGGAGGCCGTGCGCAGGAAACCCTACAGCGTGGTGTTGTTTGACGAGATCGAGAAAGCCCATCCCGATGTGTTCAATGTGCTGCTGCAGGTGCTTGACGACGGGCGCATCACGGACTCACAAGGGCGCACGGTGGATTTCAAGAATACGATTCTGATCATGACTTCCAATATCGGCGCACCGTATCTGCTGGAGGGCATCGGCGTGGACGGCAGCATCAAGCCCGAGGCGGAAGAAGCCGTCATGCAGGAACTGCGGGCGCATTTCAGGCCGGAATTCTTGAACCGTCTGGACGAGACGATTCTGTTCAAGCCGCTGACCAGAGAGAATATCGGAGGAATTATCAAGCTGATTGTGGCGGATTTGAACCGCCGGTTGTCCGACCGGGATCTGCGGCTGGAACTGACGCCGGAGGCGGAGCGTCTGGTGGTGGAACAGGCGTATGATCCGGTGTACGGCGCAAGACCGCTGAAACGGTATGTGCAGAAGCATGTGGAGACGCTGGCGGCGAAGCTGATTCTGGCAGACCGGGTACAGAGCGGAGATACCATTCTCATAGACGTGGAGAACGGGGAGCTGACGGCGGCTCCGGGGCGTTCGGAAGCTTAGGGCAGGATTCGGAATCAGTAATATGACAGGGAGTATCTAAGGGGCGGTCACACAAGTGGCCGCTTCTTTGCGGTACATTTTTGTTGTCTGGAAAATACTCTTGACAAGACAGAATAGGAAGCTGTTAAGACAAGAGAGTGTCATGGAATTTACATACAAAACACAGGATACCTGCTCCAGTGAGATCAAACTCAATATTGACGGCAATGTGGTTACAAACATTTCTTTTACAGGGGGATGCAACGGAAACCTGAAAGCGATACCGCGTCTTGTAGATGGCTGGACGGTGGAAGAAATTGAGCAAAAGTTGTCAGGCATCCTTTGCGGACGCAGACCAACTTCCTGTGCGGATCAACTTGCCAAGGCTTGCAGGGCGGCATATGAAATGCAAAAGGAAATATAAAAAGAAATGCAGAAGAAAATGCTATAGGCATGAACATGATATGAGGGGTAACGATAATATGCAAAACAACGAATATGACTGCTTAAAGCTTGAAAATCAGCTGTGCTTTCCGCTTTATGCCTGCTCCAAGGAGGTCATCAGAAGATATAAGCCGTTTCTTGACAAGCTTGATCTGACATATACTCAATATATTGCAATGATGGTCATGTGGGAGAGAAAAGAGGTCACGGTCAAGGAGCTTGGAGAATGTCTCTACTTGGATTCGGGTACACTCACTCCGGTGTTGAAGAAGTTGGAGGAAAAAAAGTATGTGATGCGGAACCGCTCGAAGGAGGATGAACGGAATCTGATCGTTTCTATTACGCCGGAGGGCGAGCGTTTGAAGAAACAGGCGGTTCAGATCCCGGCGAGTCTGAGCGCCTGTGTGAACGTGGAGCCGGAGGAGGCGCGGCAGCTCTATCGACTCCTGTACAAGCTGTTAGACGGATTATCCTAAATGGCGGATGCTTCCGTCAATCCCTTTAGGTCTGTCCCCCCGCAAACTGCGTCATATACAGCTCATAGTAGCTCCCTTTCTTCGCCAGCAGTTCCTCATGGCTGCCCGTCTCGACCACCCGCCCTTGCTGCATCACCACAATTTTATCCGCATCCCGGATGGTGGAGAGCCTGTGGGCGATGATCAGGCTGGTGCGGTTCGCCATCAGTTTTACCATGGCGTCCTGAATCCTTTGTTCGGTGCGCGTGTCCACGGAGGAGGTAGCCTCGTCCAAAATCAGAATTTTGGGGTCGGCAAGAACCGCCCGGGCGATGGTGAGAAGCTGGCGCTGCCCCTGTGAGAGATGCGCGCCTGCCTGAATCAGCAGAGTCTGATAACGCTGGGGGAGGCGGTTGATGAACGCGGCGGCGTTGCTCATCTCGGCGGCGTGCAGGACGGCCGCTTCCTCGGCGCAGGGATTGGCATACTTGATATTGTTCTCCACCGTGTCCGTGAACAGTACGGTATCCTGCAGCACGATGGCGGTATTTCGGCGCAGGGAATCCCGGTCGATGTCCTGAATGTTGACTCCGTCGATCAGAATTTCCCCGCTGTCCGCGGGATAGAAGCGCATGAGGAGATTGACCACCGTGGTCTTGCCGCTTCCGGTGGCGCCCACCAGCGCAATCTTTTGTCCCGGCAGGATGGTCAGGTTGAAATCATGCAGTACCTGCTGTCCCGGCACATAGGAAAAATTCACGTTCCGGAACGTGATCTCTCCCCGCATCCGTTCCATGGAGATGCTGCCGCATTTGGACTCGTCGGGCTGGTCCAGCAGTTCAAAAATCCGTTCCGCGCCCGCCACGGCGGTCTGGAGGCTGCCGTAGAGCTGGGCGATTTCGTTGATGGGGCGGGAGAACTGTTTGGCATAAATGATAAACGCGGAGATGGTGCCGACGGTAATCAGTCCTTTCAGGGCAAAATATCCCCCGAAAGCGGATACGATCACAAATCCCACATTGGAGATACAGTTCATGAGAGGTCCCATGGAGCCGCCCAGAATTTCGGCCTGAATGCTGACTTTGGTAAGCTCGTCTGAGGTTCGGTTGAATTCGTCTATGACGTCCTGCTGTTTGTTGTAGGCGGCGATGGAGCGGAAGCCCGTGATCATTTCTTCCGAGTGGCCGTTGAGCTGCCCCAGCACTTCGGAGCGTCTGCGGTAGACTTTGCGCATGAGCGAGGACATTTTCTTGGTGACAAATACGGTGACGATTACCGTGACCATGGTAATCAGCGTCAGCTGCCAGCAATACCAGAACATGAGCGCCACCGTGCCGACGACGGTCAGCACACCCGCAAACAGCGAGCCGAGGCTTTGGGAGATGGAGGTGGAAATGTTTTCCACATCATTGGTCATGCGGCTCATAATGTCTCCGCTTGCATGTGTGTCCAGATAGGGGACGGACAGATTGTCGATCTTCTGAAACAAGTCATGCCGTACCCTGCGCACAATCCGCTGGCTCAGATGCGCGGACACATAGGTCTGGGACAGGGTACAGAGCGTGTTGACCAGATAGACGATCAGCAGCAGGAGGAGCAAATGCATCAAGTCGTTCCAGCGTCTCTCCAAAATGAGATCGACGCTTGTTCCCTGAAGCGCCGGAGCCGCCAGTGAAGTTGCGGTCACCGTGACGACGGAGGCCAGCAGGAACAGCAGGAGCGGTTTTTCCGCACCCAGATACCGCGTCAGGCGAAGCAGCGTATGAGAGGCGTCTTTGGGTTTCTCCACCGCCTGTCCCATGGCGCCGGGTCCGCGTCTTCTGCCGCCGAAATTGACGGCGGGCGTACTGCGCTTGAATTCTTGGCTGTGGAACGTGAAGCGGTCCGCTCCGCCGGACTCAAAGCCGGGGGGGACATCGGGAGACAACAATTTCTTTTCAAGCATATCGGATCCTCTTTTCGGTTTGATAAAAATTTCCTCACGGATAACGCATGGGTAACGTATGGGTCAAAAGCCGGGTACTGCGGCGGGCGTCACTGTTTCAGCTGGGAATCATAGATGGCTCGGTAGATCTCCGATTCTGCCAGCAGTTGTTCGTGGGTGCCGCAGGCTGCAATCCGGCCACCGTCCAGCACGGCGATGCGATCCGCATTTTGGACGGAGGCAATGCGCTGCGCCACAATGACTTTGGCTGCATGGGGACAGGCTTGCCGGAGCGCCTGATAGAGCCTGCTCTCCGTCTGGAGATCCAGCGCGTTGGTGGTATCGTCAAAAATCAGGATGGAGGCGTTCTTTAGGATGGCACGGGAGATGGATAGGCGCTGTTTCTGCCCGCCCGAGAGGGAATGTCCCCCTTCCGTGACCATGGTGTAATAACCGTCCTTCGTGCGGCAGATAAAGTCGTCTGCCTGTGCCGCCACGGCGGCGTTCTTGATCTCCCAGAGGGAGGCCTCCGCCCGTCCCCAGCGGATATTGGCTTCGATGGAGCGGGAGTAGAGTTCCGCCTTCTGCATGACGATGGCGACGCGCTCCCGAAGTTTGCGCAGGGGGAAATCTTTTACATCCATGCCGTCTATCAGCACCTGCCCTTTTGTCGCATCGTAAAACCGGGGAATCAGGTTGACCAGCGTGGATTTGCCGCTTCCGGTTGCGCCGATGATGCCCAGCGTCTCGCCCTTATGGACGGTGAGCTGGATGTCTTCCAGCACGTTCGAACCTTCCGGATAGGCGAAAGACACATGGCGGAATTCCAGTTCGCCCGTTTCCACCGGCGGTTCGCAGCAGCCGTCCGGCAGTTTGTCCGCACAGTGCAGAACTTCGTTGATACGATCCGCCGAGGCTTTAGCCCGGGTGAAGGTCTGGAAGATATTGGCCATAAACGTGATGCCGTGGAGAATCATGGCCATATAGGTGACGGCGGCCATGATCCGGCCCGAGGAGAGTCCGCCGGTAGTGCGCATGGTGTAACCGCCCACATAGAGAATCGCCACGACACAGAGATTCAGCACGATATTCATGCAGGGGGTCATGAAAGCCAGCAGCGTCTGTACTTTTAAGTTGATGCCGCAGAGGGCGTCGTTGGCGGCGTCAAAGCGCTGCAGTTCCTGTTCTTCCCGGACATAGGCCTTCACCACTCTGGTTCCGGTCAGGGTCTCCTGCACGCGGTTGTTGACCTCGTCCAGTTTCTGTTGGACGACGACGAACATGGGAGAGGCCTTTTTGAGGAAAAAGACTACAAAAAACAGGATAAACGGGAGTCCGCAGGCCGCCACCAGCGCAAAGCGCGGGGACTGGCGGTAAAGCATGAAAACGCCTCCGGCAAACATGACGGAGTTGCGCACCAAGCCCCGCATGGACATGGCGGCCATCTGCTGAACCTGCGTCACATCGCTGACCAGCCGGGTGATGAGGGAGCCTGTGGAAAAATGATCCGTCTGCTCGAAGGAAAGGCTCATGATTTTGGCGAACAGCTCCTTGCGCAGGTCGTTGCCGAAACGCTGGGCGGCCAGATTGGCAAAAATTCCGCACAGGACGCCGCTCAGGCCGCCCAAAAAGACAAACAGGATCATGCGGAGTCCTTCTGTCAGCACCACTTCCTGATTCATTTTCAGCACGCCTTCGTCTACAATGGCAGCCATCATGTCGGGCTGAATCAGATCCATGGCGATCTCGCCGATCATAAAGAGCGGGGCCAGCAGACAGAAATGCCAGTATTTTTTCAAGTATTTTAACATGGAAGTTTCTCCTTGCACGCTGGGGCAGAACATTTTGGATTCGGTTCTATTTTATAATATTTTGCTAAGGTGTGCAAATGGTGAATATACACAATAGATAAAAACATCATTGAAATATTTGTAATAGTGAATATAATATAAGTAGATTTGCAGAGTGTACGGGATTTGGAAGGAGAGAAGAGCATGTTACCCAAGGATCCGGCGATGCTTCTTAGTTTTGTCAATCTGAAGTTGAGAGATTATTACGGCAGTCTGGACGCTCTGTGCGAGGATTTGGGCGTGGACGGACAGGAGATTGCGGACAGGCTTGCAGCCATTGACTACCATTACGATGCGGAGAGAAATCAATTTGTATGACAAAGAGACGACAAGTTTAGACGAAGGCGCTGTCATCAGAGGCACGCGCTGTCAGATCTGCACGGGCTGCGGGCGCTGCGCGGGCGTATCTCCCGAGCAGCCGTATCATGCGGGGAATGTGGTGCGGGAACTGGCGGAGAGGACATCCGGCAGACGGGACGGCCTGCGGATTGTGGCGGCTGCGGGGGCGGCGGACAGGCTGCTTCCCATAGCGAGCCGTGCCGGGAAACGGCTTGTGACGGCGGATCTCGGCACAACGACCATCGCGCTGCTGCTCTATGGACGGGACGGGAGTGTGGCGGCGGACTACGCCTGCGTGAATCCGCAGGTGCGCTTCGGAGCGGACGTGCTTTCCCGCATACAAGCAGCGCAGGAACAGGAGGCGGCGGAAACCATGCGCCGGGAGGCGCGGGAGAAGATCAAGGAGGCGTTAAGCCGTTTTCAGGCGCATCTGGAGCCGGGGGAGGCCATGCATCTGGTGCTTGCGGGCAATACCACCATGGTCTATCTGCTCATGGGATACGACCCGGCTGAGCTTGGCAGAGCGCCGTTTACGGTGCGCCACGGGGAGGCGCTGGAGACTGAGATCGGCGGAGTGTCCTGCACGGTGTTTCCGCCCGTGTCGGCTTTTGTGGGCGGGGATATCACGGCGGGGATGTATGCCTGTGGGATGACGGAGAGAGCGGATACGACCCTGCTGATCGATCTGGGGACCAACGGGGAGATGGCGCTGGGCGGGCGGGCGAGGAGAATTGCCTGTGCGACGGCGGCAGGCCCGGCCTTCGAGGGAGGCGTCAACCGCGGCGTCTGGGGGGCGGATATGATCCGGCTTCTGGCGCGCCTGCGGCGAGAGGGGATCGTGGACGAGACGGGTCTTTTGGCGGATCCCTATTTTGACGAAGGCGTCACTGTGGGGGGCGTGAGAGTGACACAGGAGGCCGTCCGAGCCATACAGCTTGCCAAGGGAGCCATCGGCGCAGGAATCCGGCTCCTGATGCGGGAGTACGGCCTGCCGGAGAGCGGAGAGGGGATCGGGAGAGTGGTGCTGGCGGGGGGATTCGGCTATTTTCTGGATCCTCGGGACGCCGCCGCCATCGGGCTGCTGCCGGAAGGGCTGGCTGCGAAGACGGTCACCGGGGGCAATACCGCATTGGCCGGTGCGCTGCGTCTGGGGCGGGAGCTGCTCTCGGATGCGTGCGGGACGCAGCGGGATGTGACGACAGGGCTGGCGGAGCGTCTGGGCGTGCGGGAGACGGAAGTCCTGAATCTGGCCGGACATCCGGATTTTGAGACGCTTTATCTGGAGCATATGGGATTGTAGAGTGGAAAGGGCATTGAAAATTTAGAAAAAACTTCAGAGGAAATTCGGAGGTTAAAATTCTCAAAAAGGTTATTGACAACTACTTGCGGTTAGCGTATACTAACATTAGGAAGCCAATGGTAACCCCATACATACGGAAAGAAGATGAGATGATGCCTCTAGCAATGGCGAACACAGGAGAACCCTGTACAATCAAGAAAATAGGCGGCAAAGACGAGGTTCGGCTTTTTTTGGAGAGCCTCGGTTTTGTGGTGGGCGGTCAGGTCACGGTGGTGTCCGGCATAGGAGGCAATTTGATCGTGAACGTGAAGGATTCGCGGGTTGCGATCGGCCGGGATATGGCTGCCAAAATCATCGTATAAAGCAAAAAGGAGAGCTGACATGAAAACATTGAGAGAAGCGGCTGTCGGCGAGACCGTCACCGTGAAGAAGCTGATCGGCGAAGGCCCTGTAAAAAGGCGGATCATGGATATGGGCATCACCAAGGGAGTGGAAATCTATGTGCGGAAAGTAGCGCCTCTGGGCGATCCGGTGGAGGTCACTGTGCGAGGGTATGAATTGTCCCTGCGCAAGGCGGATGCGGAAATGATTGAGACGGAGGGCTGAACGCTCAGGAAACAGAGTTATTTTTTTAACCTATGGTTAGCTGCAACTAATAAATGATAGTCCATACAAACAATGATAAGACATCGCCCGCGGAATGCCATGAGGCATCGGCAGATTCGGGCGTTATCATACGATAGCACGAGGAGGATGATTATGAAAATTGCATTGGCCGGCAATCCCAACAGCGGCAAAACAACCTTATTCAATGCGTTGACCGGATCGAATCAGTTCGTCGGAAACTGGCCCGGCGTGACCGTTGAGAAGAAAGAAGGAAAGTTAAAATCCGACAAAAACGTCGTCATCATGGATCTTCCCGGAATTTATTCCCTCTCACCCTATACTTTAGAGGAAGTGGTGGCGCGGAATTACCTGATTAACGAGAGACCGGATGCGATCATCAACATTGTGGACGGCACGAACATCGAGAGAAACCTGTACCTGTCCACGCAGCTTTTAGAGCTTGGCATCCCGGTGGTGATGGCCGTCAACATGATGGATGTGGCGGAGAAGTCCGGCATCAAGATCAACACCCGCAAGCTGTCGGAGAAAATGGGGTGCGAGGTGACGGAGATTTCCGCCCTGAAGGGAACCAACATCTGGCAGACGGCGCAGAAGGCGGTGGAGCTGGCTCAGGCGGCCAAGCACACTCAGGCCGTCCATCGGTTTGACGCGAAGGCCGAGGAGATCATAGCGGCTGTGGAGAACCGGATCGAGGGCGTTCCTAAGGAGCAGAAGCGCTTCTTTGCGATCAAGCTGTTGGAGCGGGACGATAAGATTGCGGATCTGATGAGTGCAGCGCCGGATGTGAGCGAGGAGATCAAGTCGCTGGAGGAACTTTTCGACGACGACGCGGAATCCGTGATTACCAACGAGCGGTATGTCTATATTTCCTCGGTCATCAAGGACTGCTGTAATAAGAGTAAGAATAAGGACATGAGCGTTTCCGACCGGATTGACCGAATCGTGACCAACCGGATTCTGGCGCTGCCGATTTTTGCGGTGGTGATGGTGCTTGTGTATTATATTTCCGTGACTACGGTGGGTACATGGGCTACCGACTGGGCCAATGACGGGCTGTTCGGGGATGGCTGGCATCTGTTTGGGGTCGGCAGCGGACAGTATGAGGAAGCGATGGGTGAATACGCCGCAGAGAATATCTGGACCGAGGAGGTCAAAGCGACGGTAGACGCGGCTGTGGAGGCTGGCGTCATCGGTGCGGAAGATATTCAGGGAGCCATGGAAGAGGAAGACTTCGGCGGGTTTGATGAAGCCTACGGTACCTATGGAGAATCCCTTGCGGAACGCGGTTTTGATATCTCCGAGACGGTGGATGCGGCGATGGAGGAAGCTCCGGACACTGCGGAATACGGAGTCTGGGTACCCGGTATCCCCGTGCTTGTAGAGAGCCTTCTGGATGCGGTGAGCTGTGCAGATTGGCTGAAAGGCTTGATTTTGGACGGAATCGTAGGCGGCGTAGGCGCTGTGCTGGGATTTGTTCCCCAGATGCTTGTCCTGTTTATCTTTCTGGCATTTTTGGAAGGATGCGGATACATGGCCCGCGTTGCGTTCATCATGGATAGAATCTTTAGGAAGTTCGGTCTTTCGGGCAAATCCTTCATCCCGATGCTGATCGGCACCGGATGCGGTGTGCCGGGGATTATGGCGTCCCGCACCATCGAGAACGACAGAGACCGCAAGATGACGATTATGACGACCACCTTCATTCCCTGCGGGGCGAAGCTTCCCATTATCGCACTGATTACCGCGGCGCTGTTCGACGGCGCGTGGTGGGTCGCTCCGAGCGCTTATTTCATGGGTGTGGCGGCAATCATCGTATCGGGCATTATGTTGAAGAAAACCAAGATGTTTGCGGGAGATCCCGCTCCGTTCGTTATGGAGCTGCCCGCTTACCATATGCCTACCGTGGGCAGTATTTTGAGAAGCATGTGGGAGAGAGGATGGTCCTTTATCAAAAAGGCGGGTACCATCATCCTGCTGTCCTCTATCATCATCTGGGCAGGTTCCTGCTTCGGTGTTGTGGACGGACAATTCCTGTTCGACTCCGAGATGGAACTGGACACAAGCATTCTGGGCATAATCGGGGCAGCGCTGGGATGGATTTTCGCGCCGCTGGGCTTCAACGAGACCAAGGCGGTTATTGCAACCATCATGGGATTGGTGGCCAAAGAAGAGGTAGTGGGCGTGTTCGGTGTGCTTGACTTTGAGGGCATGACGAGAATTGCGGGCTATTCGTTCCTGACGTTCAATCTGCTGTGCGCTCCCTGTTTTGCAGCCATGGGTGCGATCAAACGGGAGATGAACAACCGGAAATGGTTCTGGTTCGCCATCGGCTATCAGTGTGCTTTCGCTTATGCCGTAGCCTTGATTATTTACCAGATCGGCTCGGCGTTTACCGGATCGGTCAACATCATCGGACTGATTGCCGCCGCGCTGTTGATTGTCGGAATCCTGTATCTGCTGTTTAGACCTTATCGTGAGGCAGAGACCTTGAAGATGGATTTCAAGGCGCGGAGCGAGAAAAAATCCGCTTAAAAGGCTTATATCAAAAGCTCATATCAAAAAGCTTTTTAGTTCATACAATCTCCGAAAGACGGGCGTCCTGTGGGCGTCCGTTTTTCGTTGGACAAAATTACAGATTGCGCTTTAAAATATCACAATAAGACATTGCGATTATTTTTCCTCTATGGTATACTGTACGGGCTTGCATTGAAATACGCAATTAATGCAAGCGATTATTACATACTTGGTTATACACCTTAGGCGATTGCGAAACGCTCTAATTTACAAAGAGTTATTGTGCAAATTGCACATTCAACGCAGACACGCTTTCGCTCCCACCTCACCGTAGTGGCACATAAGGCGCTAAAATACAGCGCCTAAGTGCCAACGGTTCGCTAGGGTCTGCTTATGAATATACAATCTGCACAATTCGGATTCCGAAAAATATCGTTTCGCAATCGCCTAGGTTATACACTTATGAGGGAGGTAACCAATGTACAAGATGAGGAAATTATGGGCGTCGTTTCTGACGGCGTCGCTGCTGCTTACGCCGGTAAACAGCATTGCAGCACAGGCTCCGGCGAAGGCCGTAGCCGAGACACAGGAAGTTTTGGGGATACCGGACGAAGCCGGGGGAACCGGGGACGGGGCGGAGGAATTGCTCCGAGACGCCCAGAGCCGGCAAATTTTACAGCCGGAAATCGACACTTGTTTCTCTTTAGGCGCCAGTGGCTATGACATTATCAATGGCACCAAAGTCGTGTCGGACGGAGAGCGCGTGGTATACGGGATGCAAGACGGTATCTACGTGCAGGAGGGCGATGGGGAGGAATACTTGCTCTGCACGGATCAGGCCAGGAATCTGAATCTGTCTGACGAGGGGATCCTTTATTACACCACCACCCGCAAGAACGACTGTTATATCAAAGCCATTGATCTGAAGCGGTGCGTCCTTCCGGGAAACTACCGTTTGTCCGGTTTTCCGGTCAAGCATATGTATCTGGTGGACAACAGCCGGCTGCTCTTCTCGGCGGACGGACATATCTATTGTCTGGAAATCTCGGACGGAACGCTTTCCTGCGAACTGGATTGCAAGGGGCTTTTCAGTTTTATACCCACCCGGTATGGAATCCTCTATGCCACGGGTTCTCTGTTTGACTATACGCTCTATGCGGCCGGGAATTTGGTGGTAGAGCATGTGTCGGACTATTATATGGAGGAGGATACGCTGGTTTACCGGTCGGATGGCGAGGAATATCGTTTGGACGCCGGAGTCATCTTTGGGGATGATTTTGACGCCGTCCATATAGAGGCCGCATATACGGATAAATGCTTTTATGAATACATCACGCCGGAGGAATTTCAGCGCCAGATTCAGGGAGTTGTCCCCGCGGAATACGAGGGAATCCGTTCCGACACGCCACGTCACGTTTTGTACGAAGATACGTTTCTTTTCGATCCGGTTATGACGTTCCAAGGGGTGGATTACGGCATCTCCTCCTCGGCGGATCTGCGTCCCACGCCCTCCGCGTCGGCGTCCGGTCAGCTGACGCCCGCCAAGAGAACGGATGAGCAGAAGGCCATTCAGGAACGGGCGGAAGTCATTTACAATGATGTGTGGAGGACGCAGGGGCGTGTGCGGAAATGGGGAGCAGAAGATATTTATATCGCCGAGAACAAGGAGATTCACGGCATGATCTACTGCCAGCCGGTGAACAACGGGCGCTTCGTGCTGGCGCCGGGCGGCATGAGCTACGAGGAATACCAGCGGGAACGAGCCTCTGCGGACAGCAAGTTATATAGTGGGGATCGACAGGACTGGGCGTGGAATTCGGTGCAAGAGAACGGCGAAACGGTTATAAAATATGGCCCCAAGTACGGCTGCGATTGTAGCACCTTTGCCTCATACTGCTGGAACTTGGACAATAGGCACAACACATGGGATATTATTAACTATGGCACCAAAATCAATGACGCGAAGTTGAATTTTTTAGGTCTTCAGGTGGGCGATATCATCAACAAAGAGGGCGATCATGTCATTGTGATTACGGATATTGCGTATGATGCTAATGGCAATATCGGCAAAATAGAAACGATTGAGCAGACCAATCCGGATGTGAAGAAAAGTGTTTATTATTCCTATAGTGAATTTGCTCAGAAAACGAAAAAGAATAAATCGGGGAAAACTATTCCGGCGTTTGACGGTTATTATCTATACCGTTGCAAATCCCTCCCTGTCACCGCAGCCTTGACGCTCTCTGCCGCCGAGCATACGCTGTATAAGGGCGAGACCTTTCAGCTGACTGCGGAGGCTTTCCCGGGAGGCAAAATCACTTGGAAATCCGGGAATACATCCGTTGCCACCGTGGACAAAAACGGCAAAGTGACGGCCAAAAAGCGCGGCACCGCAGTGATCTGCGCCACGCTGACTTCCGACGGGGCGCCTAAGGTGCAGGCGGAATGCCGCGTCACCGTTCAGGAAAAGACGCTGACCCTTGACAAGAGTAAAGTCCTCTATATGGGATGCAGCGAGCAACTGCAGGTCACCGTGCAGCCGCGGGCCAATATTATCTGGCGATCCGATGATCCGAGCATAGCGGCGGTGAAAGACGGAACCGTTACCGGACTTAGAGCCGGTACCGTTCAAATCAGAGCCGCCGCCAACGGCATGACCAAAATCTGTGTTGTGAAAGTCAAGAATCCTGTTCTGAAACTTAGCAGCCGGAGCCTCACGGTGCGCATCGGTCAGGAGAAATCTTTGACAGCGACCGCCACGCCAGCGGCGGCCGTGAAATGGAGCGTGGACAAACCAAAGATTGCATCGGTTGACTCGGACGGGACCGTGAGAGGCTTGAAGAAAGGCACGGCAAAGATTACGGCGTCCGCTGTCGTGAACGGCAAGACCATTTCCGCCGTCTGCACGGTGACGGTAAAGAAACCGGATCTGAAGATCAATCGACAGACCATGACCGTTTATCTGGGCGATACCGGTTCGATCACCGCCACACCTGAACCGCAGGCGACGGTTGTCTGGAGCAGCTCCAACGCGAAAGTGGCAACCGTGGATCAAAACGGCACGGTCACGGGCGTCAAAACCGGAACCGCCAAGATTACCGCCACCGCCCACGGGATCTCCAAGACCTGTCAAGTGACCGTCAAAAAGCCTACCTTTAGTATCAATAAGACCTCCCTGAAAGCCTATCAGGGATATACCGGTTCGATCACCGCAACGCCGCGTCCCAAGGCGCCGGTAAGCTGGCAGAGTTCTGATCCTTCCGTGGCGTCTGTGGATCAAAACGGCACGGTCACAGGCGTCAAAACCGGAACCGTCACGATTACCGCCACCGCCCACGGGATCTCCAAGACTTGCAAGGTGACCGTTCAAAAACCTACATTTCGGATTAGCAGAACCTCTCTGACGGTTTACCGGGGTGGTACGGGGAGCATCGCCGCGACTCCTCAGCCGCAGGTCAAGGTACTCTGGAGCAGCTCCAACACCTCTGTGGCCACAGTGGATAGCGATGGCGTTGTGACGGGCGTAAAGGCGGGAAACGCCACGGTTACCGCGACTGCCCACGGAAAATCTTTAACTTGCAGGGTTACCGTGAAGGATCCCAGCTTGAAGATCAGTCAGAGTGCGTTGAGCATTTACCGCGGGCAGAGCAAATCCATTACGGCTACGGCAGCGCCGCGGACAACGGTCAAATGGCGCAGCTCCAATCCCTTGGTGGCTAGAGTAGACGCCGACGGAACCGTCACCGGCATGAATCCGGGGACTGTCACGATCACTGCTACCGCCCACGGAATTTCCAAGACTTGTACGGTTACCGTGGCTAACCCGACGTTGATCGTGAAGGCTGTTTCTCATACAATGAGAAGGGGAACAAGCGTACAAATTCAGGCGCAGGCCATGCCCAGAGGCATGATCACCTACCTGTCGCGGGACAACGCGGTGGCTGCGGTGACCCCGCAGGGGAGAATCTATGCCCGAAATCCCGGAACGACCTTCATACAGGTATCGGCCAACGGGGTAGTCAAAAAAGTGAAAGTGACCGTGATCAGATAGAGGAGGAGCATCGAATGAGGAAAGAATATCTTGTCATGTTATTACTGATCCTATGCGTTCTCACCGGCTGTGCCGGTGG
>JAMPGV010000061.1 GCA_023663735.1 Muribaculum sp.
GGTCCAAGGTTGGTCAGGGTGTTCAGGTAACGGAAGCTCATCTTGGTAACCATGGGTCTGCCGTCCACGCCTACGCCGCCCAGAGACTCGGTAACCCAAACGGGATCGCCTGCGAAAATCTGGTTGTACTCGGGAGTACGCGCAAACTTGATCAGACGCAGCTTCATGATGAAGTGGTCTACAAACTCCTGAATCTCTTCCTCGGTGAAGGTGCCGTTCTTTAAATCTCTCTCGGCGTAGCAGTCAAGGAAAGTAGAAGTGCGTCCCAGAGACATTGCGGCGCCGTTCTGCTCCTTTACGGCACACAGATAGCCGAAATAAGTCCACTGAATAGCCTCTTTTACATTGGAGGCAGGTTTGGAAATATCGCAGCCGTAGGAAGCGGCCATCTCTTTCATCAGCTTCAGGGCAACCATCTGCTCGGAAATCTCCTCGCGCAGGCGGATCACGTCGTCGGTCATCACGCGTCCGGTAGACGCCTTCTGTGCTTCCTTATCCTCGATCAATCTGTCGATACCGTACAGAGCCACACGTCTGTAGTCGCCGATGATACGGCCGCGGCCATAAGCATCGGGAAGACCGGTGATGATATGGGAGGAACGGCAGGCTCTCATCTCGGGATTGTAAGCGTCAAAGCAGCCTGCATTGTGTGTCTTTCTGTGTGTGGAGAAAAACTCGGAAATCTCGGGGTCAACCTCGTATCCGTTGTCGGAGCAAGCTTTCTCTGCCATACGGATACCGCCGTAAGGCTGCAGGGATCTCTTGAAAGGCTTGTCAGTCTGGAAACCTACGATGGTCTCCTTGGACTTGTCGAGATAACCGGGGCCGTGGGAAGTGATGGTGGAAACCACTTTGGTGTCCATATCGAGAACTCCGCCGGCTTCTCTCTCCTGCTTCTGCAGATCCAATACCTGCGCCCACAGATCTTTCGTGTTCTGCGTAGCCCCTGCCAAGAAGCTCTCATCACCGTCGTAGGGATGATAGTTCTTCTGGATAAAGTCGCGGACATTTACTTCCTTATCCCATTTGCCGGCTACAAAATCTGTCCATTCTGGTCTCATTTTGAAATGCCTCCTCTTAAATTTATTTGATTATTTTGAAGTAACTTGCGTTACTCTTAATCCTGCTTTTTATTATAAAAAAAACAAAGGCAGGAGTCAAGGTGGATAGTGCATTTTTTTGCGTACAAAAAGGCGTGTACGGCAAAAAATACAACACAAGAATAGCTTGTCAGATTTTCGGGAAAGTATTATACTAGGTGGGAAAGAAAACCCACAAGAGGAAAGGAGAACGATATGACCGGAGTTACGAGAGAGATGACGATCGGCGAGATTCTGCGCGCCAATCCCGATGTGGCGCCCGTGCTGTTAAATGCCGGGATGCATTGTCTGGGATGCCCTTCGGCGCAGGGCGAATCTTTGGAGGAGGCCGCCATGGTCCACGGCATTGATATCGACGAGCTGATGTCCGCCATCGACGCGCTGTAAAAATTAAGGATGTTTTCCGCAGAAGCCGCGGAAGACATCCTTTTGTTTGCAAAGCATATCTGTGTTTGTTTGCCGGTGTGTTCAGCCGCCCAGCGCCAGAATCTCCAGCGCGCGGCCGGATACCAGCGCCTCATAATGCTCCTCCAGAAATGTCCGGCTGGCGGGCATGGTGCGCTGGAGGCTTCCGTATTCCGAAATCATATTGCTCACCCGGTCAAAGTCGTCCCGCCCGGAATCGCCCTGCGTCAGAACCAGCAGATATTTCTGGTTCCGCTCGTCCTTGTAGAGCGTGCTGGCGCCATGGAAGCGCGCTCCGGTGACGGCGGCCGCGGACATGACCTGCTGGAGGGAATCCATACGGAAAATCCTTGTGCGGAGCTTTTCCTCTTCCGGGGCTGTCTCTCTCGGGGCAGCTTCCGCGGAGGCGTCTGCCTTCGACTCCTGCAGCCTGCGGAACAAATCCAGCATTTCCTGATGGTCTTCGCTGTCGCCGTAATCGTCGTCCTCGTCGTAATCGTCATCCTCTGTGACGGAGGGAGCAAACCGGGAGAAACGCGTGTCCAGCTCTTCGGGATCCTCCACTTTCGTGATGATCAGGACAATGCATTCGGCGTTGAGGGGAATCGCCTCGATCATCAGGGGGATGTCCTCGGCCTCAAAGCCAAATTCAAAATTTGCCTGCTGCATCATATCGCGAAAAAGACTCTTGGCTTTCTCCGTGCCGTAGGCGAGTTCGCTTATTTTCAATTCGCGGCTTGCCAGATCTTCTCTGGTCAAGGTGCAGCGAATCTGATTTTCGTTTACTTTTTCTATTTTCATATGCCCCTTCCTTTCTGCATCCGGGATGCGGAGTGAACGGTTCAATCATTGATTGGTTCATAACTTGAATCTATAACTTGAATTTACACTTGCATTCTATACTTTCGCGGGCTGTTCGTCAATAGAAGCGGCCAACAGTTTAAAAAATTTTAAGAATATCCGCGTCCGAAATAACTTGCCAAATAATGGCAGTTGGTATATAATCATAAATTGTAGATGCCTCCGGTAATCATGTGCGGAGAGGAGGCAGGCAGTCAGATCTGAGTTGATTTATGATTCTCGACAGAGGAGGACGGGATATTTTCACCGCCTTTGTCTCTAATCTATTATATCACATCCCACGGTAAAGGTGCAGTATTTTCTTTGACGCCGCAGGGTGTGACAGATGTCTTGCAAGTGCATCCGCGCTTGGCCGATCGGTTTCATAGCATATCAACTATAATTTTCACACTTATAATTCATTTTAGTCATTTTTTCACACATTATTTTTTATGCAGAAAATGCACTGCCGGAGCATTTACAAATTAATATATCACATTATTTTACGGTAATTACAGAATTATGGCCTCTTTTGGTCCGGATCCGGACGGGTGCGGCAGGGCGCGGTCTGCGGCGCGGCCGGATAGGAGAAACCGGAGAATCTGCCAAGTAGGGAAGGAATTGTCTTTTGGCACGGTTTGCTGACAGGCCGGTTATCTCTTAAAAAATCTTAATTTGTCAAAATTGGTAATGACGATGTCGAATTCCTGTGTTAGAATGAAACTGGTCTTTTGCGGACGGCAGCATTCGGCACAGGAATTTTGCCGTGCGGTTATCAAACGGTTAGCAAAGAAGAGAAAGAAGAGACATTATGAAGAAAAAATTTTTGACAGTTGTAATCGCAGTGGTTCTCATCGGGATCGTAGTCCTGTTTGCCGTGGGAAAGCCCCTGCTGGACAAGTATTCCTACAGCGACGAGCGGATGGATCTGGACGAATACTTTGGAGTGTCCGGGGAGCGGGCAGCCATTATTTTACAGGATGAACAGGTGAAGGAACAGGCGCTTGTGCGGGATGGCATCTGTTATTTTGATTTGGACACCGTGCATCAGTATTTGAATGAGATTTTCTATGTGGACAGTGCGGAGAACCTTCTGCTTTACACGGATGCGGTGGAGACCGTGTACGCCGTGCTGGACGGAAACACCGGAAGTTATACGACCGCGCAGGGAGAACAGAATCTGGGATTCCCCGTCAGTCTTGTGGAGGACGGGACGGTGTATCTGGCGGCGGATTATGTCAAGCGGTTCACCAATTACTCTTATGAGGTGTTCGACAGGCAGGTTCAGGTTTACACACAGTGGGGGGAGCGCCGGACGGCGTCTGTGAAGAAGAAAACCGCCGTGCGCGAGAAGGGCGGGATCAAGAGTCCGATTCTGCGGGACATGGAAGCGGGAGAGACCGTGGAGGTTCTGGAACAGATGGAGACTTGGAGCAAGATTAAGACGTCCGATTCGATCATCGGATATGTGGAAAATAAGCGTCTGGACAGCGTCAATACGGTGCAGGAGACGCCGGTGACGGATTATCAGGCTCCGGAGTACACAGGGCTTCCCATGGAGGGAAAAGTGAGTCTGGGCTTCCATTCCATCGGCGGCGTGGGAGGCAACAGCACGTTTTATGAGATGGCGTCGGACAGCAAGGGGATGAATGTGATCGCTCCCACGTGGTTCAGCCTGTGCGACGAATGGGGGAATTTCAGAAGCTTCGGAGAACCGGGGTATGTGAATATGGCGCATTCCGCAGGTCTGCAGGTCTGGGGTGTGCTGGATAATTTTAATTACCGCAACGAGACGGGAACTTCCGTGGATGAGTATGCGGTGCTTTCCGTTACCTCCAGACGGCAGAAACTGGTCGATGAAGTTACCGCTGCGGCGGTGAATCTGGGACTGGACGGCATCAACGTTGACTTTGAACAGATCGCCTCCGGGACAGGTGTGCATTACGTGCAGTTTCTGCGGGAACTGTCCGTGGCGTGCAGACAGAGCGGTCTGGTACTCTCGGTGGACAATTATGTGCCGTTTCATTTTAATGAGCATTACCGGTTAGATATTCAGGGAGAAATCGCAGATTATGTGATCATCATGGGCTATGACGAACATTGGCACGGGAGCGGTGATCCGGGCAGCGTGGCGAGTATCGATTATGTGACCAACGGGATCACCAAGACCGTGTCCGAGGTTCCCGCGAAAAAGGTGATTAACGCGCTGCCGCTCTACACCATCGTATGGACCACCAACGGAGTCAACGTGACGGACGAGTATCTGACATTGAACAATCTGGCGGCGTTCCTAAATCAAGTCAACGCACAGCCGGAGTGGGATGAGATCACCTGCCAGAATTATCTGGAGTGGCAGAGCGGAGACAGCTTGAAACAGGTATGGCTGGAGGACGCGGAGTCCGTCAGAGTCAAATTAAATGTGATGAGCGTGAATGAGATCGGCGGCGTTGCGGTGTGGCGGCTGGGATACGGAACACCGGAGGTCTGGGAGCTGATTAACGCCTATAGTTCTTATTAAAACGGCGGAGAAAGCGAAAACGGAATCGAGGCGGTATGGGCGATGAGACTGAACGAGCTGAAGATAAACGAAAGCGCCAGAATTCTCCATATCAACGGTATGGGGGCGCTGCGGCATCATCTGCTGGATATGGGACTGACGCCTCAGACGGTGGTGACTTTGCAAAAGAGGGCGCCTATGGGAGATCCCATCGAGATCGAACTGCGGGGCTATGAGCTGACGCTGCGGCTTGCAGAGGCCGAGAGCATCGAGATAGAGCCTGCGGACAGAGTTCCGAGGCAGGAGGAAGACAAACGGCGGCGACCGCCCGCAGAGCATCCCCGCAAGGGGGAGCTGGGGGAGGCGGGAGATTATCACAGAAACAAAATCGGAGCCACCATTCCCAGAGGAGAGCCTGTCACGTTTGCGCTTGCGGGCAATCAGAACTGCGGGAAGACGACTCTGTTCAACCAGCTAACAGGATCCAACCAGCATGTGGGCAATTTTCCCGGCGTGACAGTGGACAAAAAGCAGGGCGGCATCCGCAGCCATCCGGAGGCGGTGGTGACGGATCTGCCGGGCATTTATTCGCTGTCGCCCTATTCCAGCGAGGAGGTTGTGACCAGAGATTTTCTGTTGAAAGAGAAGCCGGACGGCATTATCAATATTGTGGACGCCTCCAATATCGAGCGGAATCTCTGCCTCACCATGCAGCTGATGGAGTTGAATATTCCCATGGTGCTGGCGCTGAATATGATGGACGAGGTGCGCGCCAACGGCGGCACCATTTATATCAACGAGCTGGAAGCGATTCTGGGCATTCCCGTGGTACCTATCTCGGCGGTCAAAAACGAGGGAATCGAGGAATTGATTGATCACGCCCTGCATGTGGCAAGGCACCGGGAAGCGCCCGGCCGGATCGATTTCTGCCGGGACAGCGGGGAGAAGGGAGACCGCATCGGTGCGGTACACAGGTGTATTCATGCTTCCACGCACCTGCTGGAACCGTTTGCCAGAGAGGCGGGGCTTCCGGTGCGCTTTGCCGCCACGAAGATGGTGGAAGGAGATTCGCTGGTGGCGGAAGCGCTGCGCCTGCCTGGGGAGGAGACGGCCGCGCTGGAGCGGATTATCGCAAATATGGAGGCGGAGGGCGGATTGGACAGGGAGGCGGCTCTGGCCAACATGCGTTTTGATTTTATCGAGCATCTCTGCGGGCAGACGGTGACCAAACCGAGAGAGAGCAGAGAACACAGGCGCAGCGTGCGGATTGACCGGATCCTCACGGGAAAATATACGGCGATCCCCTGCTTCATAGGAATTATGGCGCTGGTATTTGTGATGACGTTCAATTTTGTGGGCGTCTGGCTCTCGGATGGAATGGCCTTGGGCGTGGAGAGCGTTACCGCTTTGATCGCGAGGGGACTGGATGCGTGGGAGGTCAATCCGGTGGTGCGTTCGCTGGTGATCGACGGAGTCTGCAGCGGCGTGGGAAGCGTCGTGAGCTTTCTGCCCACGATTGTGACGCTGTTTTTCTTCCTCTCTATTCTGGAGGATACCGGATATATGGCCAGAGTGGCTTTTGTGATGGACAAGCTGCTCAGAAAGATCGGACTGTCGGGAAGAAGCGTTGTACCTATGCTCATCGGGTTTGGCTGCTCCGTTCCGGCGATCATGTCCACCCGGACGTTGTCGAGCGAGCGGGATCGAAAAATGACGATCCTGTTGACGCCTTTTATGAGCTGCAGCGCGAAGCTTCCCATTTATGGTTTGTTTGTGCAGGCGTTCTTTGTGGCGCGGTGGAGAGCGGCGGTGATGGTGGGACTCTATTTCTTCGGGATCCTGTGCGCGGTTTTGTATGCACTGATTCTGCGGAAAACATGGTTTCGGGGAGAGCCTGTGCCTTTTGTGATGGAGCTTCCCAATTACAGGCTGCCCGGCGCCAAGAGCGTGGGCAGGCTGATTTGGGACAAGGCGAAAGATTTTCTGCAAAAGGCGTTTACCATCATTTTCGTGGCCACGATTGCCATTTGGTTTTTGCAGAGTTTTGATTACAGGCTCAATGTGGCGGAGACGCCGGACGAGAGTCTTCTCGCCATGCTTGGCAGCGTGATCGCGCCTGTTTTTGCGCCGCTTGGCTTCGGCGACTGGCGTGTGGCGACGGCGCTGTTGACGGGCTTTACGGCCAAAGAGAGCGTGGTGTCCACGCTGACGATTCTGCTGGGCGGGGAGACGGCGCTTCTGCCGACGCTGTTCACACCGTTTACAGCCTTGGTATTTTTGGTCTTTACGCTTCTTTATACGCCCTGTGTGGCCGCCATTGCCACGGTGAAACGGGAGATGGGCGGCGCGAGGGCGGCTGCGCTGACGGTGGTTTTGCAATGCGTGATCGCCTGGGGAGCGGCTTTTGCGGTACACAGCGTCGGCGTCCTGTTGGGCCGGATGTAAATCAGATGCGCTTTCTCATCATCAGATGTCCTGCCAGACACACGCCGGAGAAGAGGAACAGCCAGAGAACAAGACTGCTTTCGCCGGTCTTGGGGACGTCGTCATATTCCCCGGAGGAAGCCTGTGCCGGAGCCGGATTCTGGGCGGGGGCGGAAGACGCTGCAGGCGTCGAAGCTGCAGGTGCGGTTCCGTCCTTGCTGTAGTTGGCGGGATCGGTCATCAGTCCGCTTCCTGCGGTAAAGAAGAACGTTCCTGCGGCAAAGTTATAATACTGTTCATAAATGCCGCCGGGATTGGCCACGGAACAATATCCCACGGTACCTGCTACGGACACTTCCGTCCGCACGGTGTTTTTCTCGCTGGAGATCAGCCTGAGGTTGGTGACATTGTTGTTAAAAGTGCAGATGCCGTTGTCATATACATAGGCGTTGGCAATGTCGCCGCCGACGGAGGCATAGCTGTCCCCCAGCACATGGCATTCGTCCACGCCCTTGGTGGAGATTACCACATGGGCGCGGTTTACGGTCAGATTGCTCAGGCGCGCGTTGATCGTGATCGTGCTGCCCGCCTGCTGCTGTTGGTCTTCCGCCTCGGGATCCGTGTCGTTGGGGAGAATGATCAAAATGTCCCCGTCTTTGAGTTTGCCGCTGCCCTCATTCAGATAATAGAGCTCTCGCCCTTCGTTCTCCTCGTCCCAGCTTCCTGTCTGCATACGCCAGTCGCCCCTGTCGATGTCAAACTTGATATAGAACGAAGTCGGCTCGGCGGCGGAGACCTGCAGGGCGCCGAAGCCGGGAGACACGGCCAGAAGAGCGGCCGCCATCAAGGAAACCAAACGCCGGAACCGGGGATGTCTGCCCGTTTTTCGGTTCGGTATGTTCTTTGTTGTTTTCCCGTTTATTTTTCTATCCATTCTCATAAGTGAGCCTCCTCAATTTTTCTAACGAGATTGCGAAACGATGGTTTAGGCCATCTTTTTCCTGAGTGCCAGATGCCCCGCAAAGCAGATGGCGGAAAGCAGCAAAAGCCATGCGGCCGGATGATGTTCTCCCGTTTTGGGGACGTCGTCGTATTCGCCGGAAGAAGCGGACGAAGAGGGATGCTGGCGGCCGGAGGACGAAGCGTCCGACGCAGCGGGAGCGGCGCCCGAAGTGCTGTATTGGCCGGCGGGAGTCTTCAGCCCGGTATTTTCATTAAACTCAAAGGTATTGGCGGCGAAATTCCAGTATTCCTGCCGCACTCCGCCCGTGTCCTCCACGGCGGCGTACTGCACGGTGCCTTTTACAGTCACGTTGGGCAGCAGATCCGCTTCCCCGCCGGGCTTGTTGATCAGTCCCACGCTGTCCACCAGATGGAGGTTTGTCACATTGCCGCCAAACGTACAGTCGGTGGCGTCGTACACATAGGCGTTGGTGACATTGCCGCTGATGGAGGCGTAGCTGTCTCCCAGCACATAGCAGTTATCCACGCCGCCCGTGGTGAGCAGTACGCTGGAACGGTTTACGGTCACGTTGCTCAGATGCGCGTTTACGGATATGACTGAACCGTCCATATTTTGTTTGGCCAGTTTGTTATTCTCATCCACCACTTTCTCGGGTTCGGGATAATTGGGAAGCACGACCAGAATATCTCCGTCCTTGGCCTTTTCGTCTCCCTCGTTCAGATAATAAGGCTCCCTGCCGGGCAGGTTGTTATCCCAGTTTCCGACCTGCATACGCCATTGATAGGCGTGACCCTCTTCATGTGAGGCAAAAGTAGGTTCGCCGTTCTCTTTTTTCTCGCCGTAGAGACAGTCCGTACAGATATATTTCAAGTAGAACGTCGTGGGTTCCGCGGCGGAAACGTGCGCGGCGTCAGGCTGGTACAGTGTGGCCGACAACATGGCTGCGGCAAGCAGGGATGCGGTCCGCATACATTTTTTCATAAGTGATAACCTCCTAAAAATAGAATATTATTTCTCCCGAAAAGGCGCATAATGGTCGCCGTTTTCGATTTCCTTTGCCACCACCACGAAGCGTCCCTGTTCCACATGGTAGACGCAGGTGGAAAGCGTGATAAAATGATCCCCGAACTCGGCTGTGACACCGGTGTCATAAAGCGATAAGGCCTTTATATTCCGGTAAAAATCATCAAATTCTTCCTGCGTGTCCGCCTGAAAGAATTTATAGAATTTAAACACCGTATCGGTTTTTTTGTAGACCTGAGAGCGGAATACGGCGATCACTTCGTAGCGGCGCTCCACCTGTTCCGTGTAGAGCGTAATCAGATTGTGTTCCTTGCAGTAAGTTTCTTTTTCATATTCCGTGAGATTGCCGAACATCGCGCCGGAGCGCATGTTGTGGCCGTGAATGATCAAATTGGTGGAGAGCGGATCGAGGAAACTGTCCGTATCCAATATCAGGCAGCCGTTCTGGTCGTCCCTGCCCTCGAAGTTCCGGTAGAGATAGTAGGTTTCCTCCCGGGGGGTCCACATGACGGGATAATCCACGCCGGTATCCTCAATCCGGAGCCACGCGGCCATGTCGTCATTGGCCAGAAAACTGTCCTGATAAGGATTGTCCACAAGGGGGAGAGCAGGATCCTCCTGCGTCCCGTCGTTTTCCTCGGAAGAGGGCTGTGCGGGCGAAGTCCCCGCAGAGGCCTCGTCTCCGGCCGGATCCGCCCGATTCTCCGCCTGCATCTGCATCCGGTCCAAAAGTTCTTCGGCCCGCTGGTCTGCAGTCTGCTGATAGACGGTCAGAGAAATTGCCGCCGCCAGACAGATTACCGCCGTAATGCCCAGCAGAATATAGATTTTCGTCTTCAGTGTATTCATGCCCCTATTATACGCTACACTAAAAGGATAATGCAATAGTTTTAGAAATAATTTACAAGGAATAATATAGTAGAAACAACAAAAACAGTTCATCCGAAATGCGGTAGACGTTTGCGAAACGCTCTAATTTGCAAAGAGTCATTGTGCAAATTGCACATTCAACGCAGACGTCCAACCTTCACCGCAACGGCACATAAGATGCTAAAATACAGCATCAATCGTAACGAAGTTACGTTGTGTGCCGGCGGTTCGCTAGGGTCTGCTTATGAATATACAATCTGCACAATTCGGACTCCGAGAAATATCGTTTCGCAATTCTCTGCCGAAATGCGGAGATGAGAGGGAAAATGAAAATCAAAGACCAGAAAGTGTTGACGATGATCGCCACGGGTCTGCTGTTTGCGGTTCTGCTGCTGGCGCAGCAGGAACAGACGGCGTCCGTGAGCGGAAGCAGCGTGCTGGGCAGGAAGGAGGCTCTCCGCGTGGTGATAGACGCGGGACACGGGGGAATCGATCCCGGGAAAATCGGCATCAACGGAGCAGAGGAAAAGGATGTGAATCTGGAGATCGCACTGTTGGTCAAGCGGTATCTGGAACAGCAGGACGTGGAAGTCATCATGACCCGGGAGACGGAGGAGGGACTTTACGACGCGGATGCGGACAACAAGAAAGTGCAGGATATGAAGCGGCGGATCGAGAAGATCGACGGAGCAGCCCCGGCATTGACCGTAAGCATCCACCAGAACAGCTATCCGGAGGAGTATGTGAAGGGAGCGCAGGTATTTTATTACACGGGAAGCGAGGAGGGACAGCGGCTGGCGGAACTGTTGCAGAAGAGCCTCGTGGAGCGTCTGGATCCGGAAAACCACCGGCAGGTCAAGGCCAACGACAGTTATTATCTGCTGAAAAAGACGGCGACGCCCATCGTTATCGTGGAGTGCGGCTTTTTGTCCAACGGGGAGGAGGCGCAGAAACTATGCAGCAAATCCTATCAGGAACGCGTGGCGTGGGCGGTGCATGTAGGCATTTTACAGTATCTGTATGAGCAGGATTAAATAGGCAGACATTTTGTACATAAAAAAATTCACAAAAATCGGAAAATATGATATACTCGAAAATAGGATGATTTTGTCCGTGAAAATAATATTACCTGTAAACTGATTTAAAAGGGGAGAAGGGCATATGAAGAAAATTTTCACAAAAAAACTGTGTATCTACATGGGCGTGGCACTGCTGGTCACCGTGGTTGCAATTTTCGGGCTGCAGACCGTCGTGACCCGCAGCGCAAACACCAAGAGCAGCCTCGAGAAGCTGGAGTCCGTAAAAGAGAAGCTCAACAGCAATCAGGAGGAAGTAGATCATCTGACGGAGAACCTCGGGGAGAACAGCCTTGCAAAGACGAAGGCGTTTGCGGAGATGATCCGAATGCAGCCGTCAATCATAAACGACAAGAAAAAGATGGATCAGATCAAAGAGGATCTGGGCGTAAACGAGCTGCATGTAATTGATAAGAAGGGCATCATCACCCACAGTACCATAGACGCTTATGTAGGATTCGATATGGGAAGCGGCGAGCAGTCCGCCGCATTTCTGAAGATTGTGGACGATCCTTCTCTGGAGATTGTGCAGGAACCGCAGGCGAATGCCGCGGAAGGCACCCTGATGCAGTATGTGGGCGTGGCGAGACGGGACGCCGAGGGTCTTGTGCAGGTGGGAATCCGCCCGGAGGTGCTGGAGAATATGCTGAAAGGTATGGCCATCGACGTGGTGTTGAACAATATCGAGTTCGGCAGTACCGGATACATATTTGCCATTGATAAGGCAACCGGGCTGATTACGGCGCATCCCGACAGACAGCTGATCGGGCAGCAGGCCTCACAGGCAGGATTAAAGATAGAGGGCGCATCCAAAGGAAGAGCCAAAGTGAACGGCGTGACCGGATATTATGTGACGGAAGAATACGACGGGCAGCTGATCGGTACGTTCATGCCCTCGAAGGAATATTACAGCCAGAGATGGAATCAGACATTGGTGGTGTCTGTCAGTATGCTGATTATTTTGTTTGTGCTGCTTCAGATGATCAGCCGCATGGTGGATCAGAGAATCGTGGTGGGCATCAACCGTATCGCGGGTTCCATGCAGCAGATTGCGAACGGCGACTTCTCCGTCACGGTCAATGAGACGGGCAATCAGGAATTTGAGGTACTCAGCACAAGCATCAACAAGATGGTGGAGAGCATCCGCCTGAAGATGAGCGAGAACGAGGCGCTGCTGGAACAGCAGAAGCAGGATGTGGCCAATAATCTGGAACTGATCGACAACATCAAGGCGGTCTGCGCCGGACTGGAAGGAGTATCGCAGGAGACGCTGAAAAATGCACAGGCAATGCACGCCGGTACGGAAGAGCAGGAAGAGGTTGTAAAAGATCTGCGGAACACGATGACGGAACTGGTGCAGGAGCTGAACACAAGCGCCGATGCGTCCACGGAGATCTCTCAGGCTACTGTCCAGACGGTGGAGGAGATGATGACTGGCAGAAGGCAGATGGAGGAATTGGCCGCCTCCATCGAAAAGATCAGCGCCACTTCCATGGAGATCGAGAAGATCATCGGGGATATCAACGCCATCGCGCAGCAGACGAACATGCTGTCCTTAAACGCATCCATCGAGGCGGCGCGGGCCGGAGAGATGGGCAAAGGTTTCGCCGTGGTGGCGAGTCAGGTAGGAGAGCTTGCGGCGCGGAGTTCACAGGCGGCGAAAGAAACCGGAGAGCTGATTATGAGTTCCATTCAGGCAGTGGAAGACGGAAAGAAGATCACGGAGCGGACCGTAAAGCAGTTCGACCATATGGCGGACGGCATAGAGAAAGCGAGCAACAATGTCAAGCAGATATCGGATATGGTGCGCCAGAACGTGTCCATTGTGTCACAGGCTATGAGCGGACTGGAACATATATCGGATGTGGTAGACCGCAACGTGGAGATCTCCAACAACAGCGAACAGGTATCTGCGGCCATGGCGCAGGAGGCCGGAAAATTGCTGCAGCTGGTGGAATAATTTGGCAGAATTATGTGGTTATCTTAAATGAAGAAGACGGAATTGATTTCCCTATCCTCCGGGGTAGAAGGATTTACAAAACAGGAGCGGGCGGGAATCCGCCGGGCGGGAGATATCATCCGTCAGGGCGGTCTGGTAGCCTTTCCCACGGAGACGGTGTACGGTTTGGGCGGGGACGCCTTGAACCCCGAGTCCTCCCGCAGGATTTATGCGGCGAAGGGGCGGCCTTCGGACAATCCGCTGATCGTGCATATCGCGGATCCGGAAGCGCTTCCCCGGATTGTTTCGGAGATTCCGGACGCGGCCGCGAAGCTGGCGGAAGCGTTCTGGCCAGGGCCGCTCACCGTGATTCTGCGCAAATCCGGCGAAGTGCCTTTGGAGACAACGGGCGGTCTGGACACGGTGGCGGTGCGTATGCCCGCGCATCCTGCGGCGCTTGCCCTGATCCGCGCGGGCGGGGGGTATGTGGCCGCGCCCAGCGCTAACCGCTCGGGCAGACCCAGTCCCACGCTGGCTGCCCATGTGATGGAAGATTTGCAGGGCAGGATCGATATGGTTTTGGACGGAGGAGCGCCGGGAATCGGTCTGGAGTCCACCATCGTGGATTTGACGGAAGAGCTGCCGCGGATTCTGCGCCCGGGGTATATTACTCAGGGGATGCTCGCGCGGGTGCTGGGGGATGTGGCGGAGGACGCCACGATCCTGCGGCCGCAGACGGACTGCGGACAGGCTCCCAAAGCGCCCGGAATGAAATACAGGCATTACGCCCCCGAGGGGGAGCTGACGATCGTGCAGGGAGACCCTGCGGCGGCAGCCGCCTATATCAACCGCCGGACGGAGGAGGACGCCCGTGCGGGGGAGAGAACCGGTGTAATCGGCACGGAGGAATGGCTTGGGCATTACCGAGCCGATGTGATTCGGAGCGTGGGCAGCAGGGCGGATGAGGAAACGATCGCCAGAAGGCTGTACGCCATCCTCCGGGAGTTTGACGAAGAGGGCGTGACCCGGATTTATTCCGAGGCTTTTTCGGCGGAGGGATTCGGACAGGCCATCATGAACCGGCTGTTAAAGGCGGCGGGACACCGTGTCGTTGACTTATCAAAGAGCGGAGAGTCCGCGCCGGAGGCGGACGGTAAAGAGGAGTGAAAGGAAAAATGATAGCAATCGGAAGCGACCACGGCGGTTTTGCATTAAAAGAAAAGATTATCCGCCATCTGGAAGAGAGAGGCATATCGTGTCAGGACATGGGCTGTAAAGACCCATCGTCCTGTGATTATCCCGTATACGGCCATGCGGCGGCAGAGGCCGTGGCCTCGGGAGCGTGTGAGAAAGGCATCGTGATCTGTACCACGGGCATCGGAATGTCCATCTGCGCCAATAAAGTAAAAGGGGTGCGCTGCGCCCTGTGCGGGGACGTGTTTTCCGCCAAGATGACCCGGCTGCATAACGACGCCAACATGCTGGCGCTGGGAGCGGGCATTGTGGGGGACAAGCTGGCGACAGAGATCGTGGATACGTTTCTCGACACGGCGTTCTCCGACGAGGAACGCCATCAGCGCAGAATCGGCCTGATTGAGGGCGCAGAGTAAAAATCGAGATCAAAAGATAAAGAGCAAGGCAAAACAAGACAAAGAGCAAGTCCAAAAGCAAGACAAAAGCAAGTTCAAAAGCAAGACAAAAAGCAAGTTCAAAAACAAGATAAAAGAGAAATAAGATAAGACATGCGGACACAGGAGGAAGCGTATGGCAAAAGTAATTGTTATGGATCACCCGCTGATACAGCACAAAATCGGATTGATTCGCAGAAAAGAGACGGGGACCAAAGATTTCCGTCAGACCATCAGCGAGATTGCAATGCTGATCTGCTATGAGGCAACCAGAGATTTAAAACTGGACGAGGTGGAGATTGAGACGCCCATCTGCAAGACGAAGGCAAAGGAGCTACGGGGCAAGAAGATGGCCGTGGTGCCGATTCTCAGAGCCGGACTGGGCATGGTGGACGGTATGTTGAGCCTGATTCCGGCGGCGAAAGTAGGCCACATCGGACTCTACAGGGATCCGGAAACTTTAAAACCGGTGGAGTATTATTGCAAATTGCCCGCGGACTGCGCGGAGAGAGAGGTATTCGTGGTGGATCCCATGCTGGCTACCGGCGGATCTTCGGCGGCCGCCATCCGGATGTTGAAGGACAAGGGATGCAAAAATATCCACTTTATGTGCATCATTGCCGCTCCCGAGGGCGTGAAGGCCATGCAGGAGGCACATCCCGACGTGGATCTCTACATCGGCGCACTGGATGAGAAACTCAACGACCACGGTTATATCGTACCCGGTCTGGGGGATGCGGGGGACCGCATTTTTGGAACCAAATAATTTTAGGAAACAAATGTTGTGCCTGTGAGGGAGAACAGGGGGAGTAAGATGAGACGTACAAAGAGAGCTTTGGCCGTTTTGCTGGCGTTGGCTCTGGCGGCGGCGCTGCAAGCGGACGGCGCTCCGGGGGCGGTGCATGTGCTGGCCACCGGAACCAGAGAGCAGATCGATCAAACTCAGCGGGAAAAAGACGAGCTGGAGGGCAAAAAGGGCGAGCTGGAGGAAGATATCGAGGGCCTGAAAGACGAGAGAAATACGCTCAGAGGCGAGCTGAAGGATCTGAATACCCAGATGTCGGAAATCAGCGATCGGCTGGAGGATCTGGCAGAGCAGATCGCGGACAAGGAGCAGGAGATTGTGGACACGCAGGCCGCACTGGAGGATGCGAAAAAGACGGAAGAGGATCAATATGAGAATATGATTCTGCGCGTGCGCAAGATGTACGAGCGCAACGATCCCAGTTCGCTGAACGCTTTTATCGGGACGGCTCTGGGTACGGGAAGCTTTGCGGATATGCTCAATGCGGCGGACAGCTTTGAGAAGATCGCCAGCTACGACAAGATACAGCTGGATGAGTATAAGGAGAACCGCCGCCTGATCGAGGAGCGGGAGGAACTGCTGCTGCAGGAGAAAAAGGATTTGGACGATCTTGTGCTGAAGGCGGAGACGGAGAAGAGCAAGGTGTCGGGACTGATCGGCCAGATGTCCAATTCCATTGCCACCTATTCGGACAAGATCTCAGAGGCTGAGGAACAGGCGCTTGCCTACGAGGCGGAAATCAAAAAGAAAGAAGAAGACTTGGAGTATCTGCGCAAGAAACTGGCCGAGGAGTTAGCGCTGTCGCAGGAAGCGGCGGACGGTCAGTGGAGGGATATTTCCGAGGTGGTTTTCGAGGAGGGCGACAGAAAGCTTCTGGCGAACTTGATTTACTGCGAGGCGGGCGGGGAACCTTATGCAGGACAGCTTGCCGTCGGCAGCGTGGTGATCAACCGGGTACTCAGCGAGAAGTTCCCGGACAGCGTGCTGGGCGTGATTTACCAGAACCGACAGTTTTCCCCGGTGGCAAGCGGCAGACTGGCGCTTGCTCTGGGCAGCAACAAGGCGACGGCAAGCTGTTATCGGGCGGCTGACGAAGCCATGGCCGGAGTGACCAATGTGGGAAACTGCGTCTATTTTAGGACGCCCATAGACGGGCTGACGGGAATCAGCATCGGCGGCCATATTTTTTATTGACGGATGGGCAGATTGGATAGGATGCCGCCGCTTGGCAGGATTGCCGCGGCGCTTCTACAGGTTCCTCTCGTTGAGGATGGCCTGCAGACGATCGAATTTATCACGATAGATCATGGAGAGCAGATGATCCAACTGGCGGAGGCTGGCGGTCATCTGTTTCTGCGTGATGAGGTTTTTCTCCAGAGCTTCGGCCAGTTCGTCCAGATCTACCACTTTCATGCGGCCGTCCGGATAGAGAATGACGTCGGCCAGCAGATCTGTGACGGTGAGCGTGTCCCCGCTTTCGCTGAATTCATATTCCACGATATCGCAGTACCAGAAGAGCAGGGAATTGTCCGGCCTGTAGAATTTGCTGATTTTAAGCCCTTCTCCCGGCAGGTAGCAGGAGCTTCCGTGGTCAAACTGGGATTTGGGGTTGATGGTGTGCCAGGTGGTGAGAATGAAGTCTTCGGTCCGCTCCACGATCACGTCGTCCTTTAAGAGAAGGCATTCGGCGGGAATGTAGCGTCTGCGGTAGAGTTGAAGAGGCTGGGAGGTATTCATGGCGTTTTCTCCTTTTATCATCCTGTATTGATTAGGCATTTGCAAAACTCTTACTTTTAGAAAGTGTCATTGTGCAAATTGCACATTCAACGCAGACACGCTTTCGCTCC
>JAMPGV010000062.1 GCA_023663735.1 Muribaculum sp.
AATTCCTTCCATTTCTCGCGATAATCAAATTGCCTCATTCAATGACCTCATTTATAATTAAATTGTTCCATAATTCTTTGGTACTACAATTAAATTATATTTTTTTATTTTATCTTTGTCAATTCAATTATATCATTTTGCAGCAAAAGATAAAATTGAATCTCTTTTGATGCAATTAGACAGTCCGATTATATTATAAAGGACAAGCCATTCTTGACTTGCCCAATTAACCAATTATTTTATCCCCATTTCCACGATCTTTACATTAATATCTGCCTTCCTATACATCATAATGTCCCATAAGAAACTTAAATGCGGCAATTATCGGAAAGAAACCTGACACATAGCCAAGCGCCTGCGTCTCCGCCTCTGTTTTCCCATCCAGCCTTGCATATACCTTGATATAACAGGTGCCTAAACAGATGACCCGCACGGCAATACTCAATACGGCTCCCACGCCCGGGACAAAGGAAACGCAATACACAATTAACCACCAGAGCTTAAACAGCGTCGCCGGAACGTCAAACGAATCAAATAAATTGATGCTCTCTTTACCGTCCAATGCCACCTCTGCAAACGCCCAATATTGTGCGAAGGGAATCCATGCCATCCACGGCCTGTCATACCCTAGCGCCTTGAGTGCCTTTGCGTGCGAAATCCCATAAAACACATAGAAGATCCCCGTAAGCAGGAGCATAAAAATCATAGTACCCCAAAATATTCCTAACACTACCGCCGCACTTCCCATCGTCTTCCCTCCCAAGCGTTCCTTCAAAACGATTAACCAGAGCAAGCACTCTTTTCTGAAGAACCATTTTAAACCGTTAGATAATAGGCATCCTTTGATAGTCTGCGCATCCCGCCCCGCTAATACCGCCTCTGCTGCCGCAGTTCCTCATAGAGCAGACAATAATTCTCATACCGCATCCGGGGAATCGCCCCGCTCTCCACAGCGTCTTTCACGCCGCACACCGGCTCGCTCATATGCGCGCACCCCGCAAATTGACATCTTTCCTCAAATCTTGCGAACTCCGGATAACAGGAGGAGAGTTCCTCCTTTGCCAACTCGAAAAGCCCCAGCGAACTAAACCCCGGAGTATCCAGTATATAGGTGTCCGCCGCCATGGCAATCAATTCCGTATGGCGGGTGGTATGCCTTCCCCTGTCGATTTTCTCACTGATACTCCCGGTCTGCATTCTGGCCTGATCCTGAAGGCAGTTCACCAGCGAAGACTTCCCCACGCCGCTCGGCCCCGCCACCGTAGTAGTCTTGCCCGCAAGCGTCTCCCGCAGTTCGTCCACTCCCCGCCGACTGTCCGCGCTCGCCAGAAGCGTGTGGTAGCCGCATTGTTCATAAATCTCCCGGTAGCGCTCCCCCTGACCGTCCACGTCCATATCCAGCTTATTAAAACAGATGACGGCAGGCAATCCCTGCCGCTCCATCATGATCAGAAACCGATCCAGCAGATTAAAATTCGGCTGCGGTTTCACAATGGCAAAAATCACCAGCGCCTGATCCACATTCGCCACCGCCGGACGGATCAGCTCGCTGTGTCTGGGCAGAATCGCCGTGATATTGCCCAGCGCTTTCTCCTCGTCCAGCACCTGAAATTCCACATCGTCCCCCACCAGAGGCTTTCTGTGGTCCTTGCGGAAAATCCCTTTTGCCTTGCATTCATACACTCTGCCGCCTTCCGCCGTCCCTTTGGCATGGACATAGTAGAATCCGGCAATCCCTCTGATTATCTTTCCCTGCATATTCCGTTCCCGCGCTCTGTCATTCTTCCGTAAATTCGATTCTTCTGGTAAAGCTCCGCTCCTCGGAAGACCCCGGAGTACTCACCACTTCGCCTGTGTCGGGATTGGTGACGCTGCCGCCCGCCGTCGTCACCTTGTAGGTCATGGTGACCGTTCCGCCGGAGGAAGTCAAGCCATAATAGTTGGCAGCCTGCGGAAAGGCGGATGTTCTGGTATCCAAAAGCACCTGTCCGTCGTCCGTCACCAGCTTGATGCTGACCTCCGTACCCGCCACATAGTCGGGCGCCTCGGACGTGGTGGGCGCCGTGATGCTGGCATTGCATTTATAAGTCGCTTTCTCCGTGCCGAGACTCACCTTGATGTCCATGGCCGCACCCTCGTCCACATAGGTGCCGTGGGAGTAACTTTGATAACAGATATAGCCCTCCGCCACCTCCAGACTATACACATAGCTCACGCTTCGGATGCTGATTCCCGCCTCGATTGCCTCGAAAGTGCCGTCCTCCTCAGTCAGTCCGATAAGATTCGGCACGCGGATTTTCTTCTCCTCTTTTCCCAGACTCACAGTGACCGTAATCACGCTTCCTGAGGGTGCCTTGGTGCCTCCCAAAGGCGACTGTGAGATCACGATTCCCTTCTCGATCGTGTCGGAATAAACTTCCGCTTTGTTGACCAAAAATCCGAGACCTGTCAGCCGATTGGAAGCTTCCTCGAAGGTATAGCCTGTGACTTCCGCAATCTCCACGCCCTGTGTACCCGCGCTCACGGTCAGGATGACTCTGCTGCCCACCTCAATTTTCGCCCCCACATCCACACTTGCGCTGATGACCACGCCCGCGTCGATGGTATCGGATTCCTGATACTGTGCCTCGGTGAGGATGCCGATGCCGGTCAGCGTATTCCGAGCATCCTCCAAGGTCATTCCTTTCACATTGGGCATCTCCTCATATTCCTGATCCTGCGTCTCCTCGCCGGAGAGAATCGGCCCGCCGTTGCCCTGCGGCGCGTTTCCGCCCAGCAGTTTCACAGCTAGAATGATAATGATCACAATGATGATGATACCGGCCACCACCGCGAGAATCGTGGTGATGCGCTCCATCTTGGGATCATAATCATACTCCTCCTCGTCGCCGTATTCCTCTTCGCCCTCATACAGCGCCTCCGTATCGGAGCGCAGACGCATGGAATCCTCTCTGGAGACATATTCCCCGCCGTAAGCGGAATGATTCTTGATCTGCTCCATATCTCCCTCGCTGATCGCGCGGGTGCCGCCCTCCAGATCGGGATCCGCAAACACCACAAAATCCTCGTCCGGATTCATGAGCGACTGCTTCAAATCCGCAATCAGCTCCGCCATATTCTGGTAGCGCCTGTCCGGAGATTTCTGGCAGCACTTGAGTACAATGCTCTCCACGCTGGCCGGAATCTCAGGTACATATTCCTTGGGAGAAGGAAGTTCCTCCTGAATATGTTTGATGGCGATGGCCACGGTGGTCTCCCCGTTAAAAGGCACGCGCCCCGTGAGCATCTCGAAGATGGTCACGCCCAGCGAATAGATATCACTTTTTTCGTCACTGTAACCGCCTCTGGCCTGTTCGGGAGAGGTGTAATGCACGGATCCCATCACATTGGACGTGATGGTATTGCTGGTGGCAGCCTTGGCGATGCCAAAGTCCGTCACCTTTACTTTTCCGTCCTTGGAAATAATAATATTCTGCGGTTTGATATCCCTGTGGATGATATGGTTGTTGTGCGCCGCCTCGATCCCCATGCTCACCTGAATGGCAATGCTTACCGCCTCCTTGTAGGAGAGCCGGGCCTTTTTCTCGATATATTTTTTGAGGGTGATTCCCTCCACAAGTTCCATGACGATATAGTGGATTCCGTTCTCCTCGCCTACGTCGTAAACGTTGACGATATTCGGATGCGCAAGCCCCGCCGCCGCCTGCGCCTCCGTCTGGAACTTGGACACGAAGTTGGCGTTCTCGGAAAACTCCTGCTTGAGTACCTTCACCGCCACAAACCGATTCAGCTTGTGGCACTTTGCTTTATATACATCTGACATGCCGCCGGTACCGATCTTCTCAAGAATCTCATATCGGTCGCCTATCATCATACCTATTTTAATCATACCGTTATCCTTTTCTCTGCCTCAAACTACACCAGATCCTGCTCAATCAACACCACCGTGATATTGTCCTTGCCGCCGTTTGCGTTGGCTGCATTCACAAGCGCCTGCGCTTTCTCCACAATGTCTCTCGCCCCGCCGAGAATCATACGGATCTCCTCGTCCTCCAGCATATTGGTCAAACCGTCGGTACACATGAGTACCGAATCGCCCGCCTCTAATTCCACCGTAAAATAATCCGCTTCCACGCTGTCGCTCGCGCCGACGGCTCTGGTGATGATGTTTTTGTCCGGATGATTTCTGGCCTCCGCCTCGGAAATCGTCCCTACGCGCACCATCTCCTCCACCAGCGAATGATCTTTCGTGATCTGGCGGATTCCTTTCCCCACCACATAGAGTCTGCTGTCACCCACATTGGCCACCTGCAGGAATCTCCCCATACAGGTCGCCGCCACCACCGTGGTACCCATCCCCTCCATGTCGGGAATTTCTTCTGCTTTCCTGCGGATGACGTCGTTGGCTTTCGAGATCGCTTTCCCGAAAATCTTCACCGGATTTTTCTCGAAAGAATCCGCAATCTCCGTCAGCATAGTCTCCACCGTCAGCTTGGAGGCATAGTCCCCCCCGTTGTGTCCGCCCATGCCATCCGCCACAATAAACAGATTGGGAAGGCTTCCCACGGGTTCCTCCGACGTATACACATAGTCTTGATTTACTTTTCTTTTTCTACCGATATCGGTAATAGAAAACGTCTTTAACACGTTTATACCCCCGCATATCACAGGTTTCTACCCGCAATACTGCTGACACTAAAGTTCCTCCCGGATGGACGGAGCCTCCTGTCCGGCCGCCAGCTTCTTCCGTCTGAGCTGCCCACAGGCGCCGTCGATGTCCCGTCCCATTTCCCTTCTTATCGTAACATTTATTTGATATTTTGCAAGCCCATTTTTAAAAGCCTTGATTTTACGGGCTTCTGACTGCACAAAATTCCGCTCCTTGACCGGGTTGACGGGAATCAGATTCACATGGCAGCCAAGCGGCCGCGCCAGCCCGGCAAGCGCCCGGACGTCCTCCTCCGCATCGTTCACGCCTCCCACCAGCGCATACTCCAGCGTAATCCTCCTGCCCGTTTTGTCGAAATAGTATCTGCAGGCATCCGTCAGCTCGGCGATGGAATAGCGGTTGGCAATGGGCATCAGCTCTCTTCTCTTCCCGTCCGTCGCCGCATGGAGGGACAGCGCCAGCGTAATCTGGAGCTTTTCGTCCGCAAGGAGCCTCATGCGGGGGACGATGCCGCAGGTGGACACCGTGATTCCCCTCTGACTGATATGCAGGCCGCGCTCGTCCGTGAGCATCCTGATAAATTTCAGCAGATTCTCGTAATTGTCCAATGGCTCTCCGATGCCCATAACCACCACATTGGATACCCGCTCGCCCGTCAGCCTTGTGACCGCATAAATCTGGTCAAGCATCTCCGAAGGGGTAAGGCCCCTCTCCAAGCCGTCCAGCGTGGAGGCACAGAATCTGCATCCCATGCGGCATCCCACCTGCGAGGAGATGCAGACGGAATTACCGTGCTGATACCGCATCCACACGCTTTCCACCACATTGCCGTCCCAAAGCCCGAAGAGGAATTTTTTCGTTCCGTCAATCTTCGACTCCTGTACCTGCAGCGGCTCCAGCGCCGTATACCGATAGCGCCGTCCGCACTGTTCCCGGAAGCTTTTGGACAAATTCGTCATCTCATCGAATCCCCGGGCCAGTTTTACATGCATCCATTCGTACATCTGCTTGGCTCGAAACTTCTTCTCGCCGTACTGTGCCAGTTCTTCCTCCAGCTCTTCCAAGGACAGGGACTTGATATCCACTTTATTTTTCTCTTCCAAATCTAAGCTGCTCCCCGTCTCCATCCGCTCTGCCTCCGGTTTCCGTGTCATTCCTCCGGCTGCACAGCCTTGCCCGCCATCGGATCATAAGTTTCATCTATGCGCCTGAGCCGCGCATAATAAAATCCGTCCGTCTCATCCTCCCCCGGCACAAACTGCCGTTCCTCCTCCAGCCGGAAGGGAAAACGCTCCAGAATCCAGCGGACCATCTCCTCGTTCTCCTGCGGATTGACGGTACAGGTGCTGTAGAGCAGCACCCCGCCCGGCTTTACATACCGCCAGCTCCCCTCGATCACACGCCGCTGCAGTACGCCGATCTCCTTCATTTTCTCCGGGCTTAAACGGTATTTGATATCCCGTTTTTTGCCCAGAACCCCCAGACCGGAACAGGGTACGTCCGCCAGCACCACATCGGCCCGCCCGTCCAGTCCTTCGTCCGGCACGGTGGCGTCCTGTACCTGCACCGTGATATTGTCCATGCCCATGCGGGCGATATTTTCCTCGATCAGAGCCGTCTTCTTGAGGGAGATGTCCCGGGCGGACACCCGGCCGGTCTTTCCGGCTTTCTCCGCCGCCAACAGACTCTTCCCGCCGGGCGCGGCGCAGAGATCCACCACAAAATCGCCCTCCCGGATGCCTGCGGCCTCCACTGCCGCCGCGCTGCTGGCGTCCTGTACGGTAAAGACGCCCTCCGCATAGCCGGGAAGCTCTGCGATGCTTCCGGCATGTTCCGCAAAGCGAAGCTCATAGAGATAGGGAAGTATCCTGCTCTGCCGCAGCTTGGCGCCTGCCCGCTCCATGGCAAGCACCCATCGTCCCCTCTCCGCCTCCGGCAGATCCGTCCGGAAACGGATCGAGACCGGATGGATCTCCAGAAGCCCCCACAGAATCCGCTCTGCGCGTTCCGCCCCGTAAGCCTCCGTCCAAAGATCCACCAGCCAGACCGGCATAGAATATTTCACGGACAGATAGTCCCGGAAATGTTCTTTCGGATCCGGCAGGACAAGCGTCTCTTTCTGTCTTGCGATGCGGCGCAGCACCCCGTTTACAAATCCTTTGAGATTCCCGAATTTCCGTTTCTGCGCCAGTTTGCAAGCCTCGTCACACGCCGCGCGATCCGGCACATTGTCCATATAGAGGATCTGGTACAGGCTCATGCGCATCAGGCATCGGATCAAGGGTTTCATCTTCTTTACGGGTATGCTGGAACAGCCGTCCAGATAATAGTCTAACTCCGTCTGTCTCTCGATGGTTCCCTCCGTCAACCGCTTGATAAAAGCCCGATCCCGTTCTTCCAGATAGCTATATTTATCCAATACCGCCTTGATCAGTCTATGGGAAAATTCCTCCCCCCGCTCCAAGGCCAGCAAGGTATCCAACACGATCTCTCTGGTGTTCTCCGCCACTTCTCTTCTGCCTCTCCTTTTCCTACCGGTATTTTTCCCTTGCTTTCCTCTATCTTTATTCCATCCTCTTCACTCTTTTATCCTCTTCAATGCTCAAGCTGCCTCACAATTTTGCCCTCTTCACTGCTCCATCCTCTTCACACTTTAATCATCTCTGTTTCTTCCGCCGCCAAACAAAAGAATCAGACGCAGAAGCTGTAGAATGGAGGAGGCCGCCGCTGCCACATAGGTCAGAGCCGCCGCCGTGAGTACCTTTTTACACCCCGTCTGCTCCTGCTGGGAGAGCAGTCCCTGTCCCGCGATCCGAGCCACAGCCCTGCGGGAGGCATTAAATTCCACCGGGAGCGTCACCAGCTGAAACAAGACCGCCAATGCAAAAGCCCAGATACCGATCTGGATCAACACCTGATTCCAGCTCAAGAGTACCCCCAGCAGAATCAAAGGCAGCCCCAGATTGCTGGCGGCATTCACCACGGGCGCCATCGCCGAGCGGACAGACAGCGGCACATACCTCTGCGCGTGCTGGATCGCATGTCCGCACTCGTGGGCTGCGACAGCCACCGCCGTGACGGAATTCCCGTGATACACGTCATAGGACAGGCGGACGGTGTCGGTTCTGGGATCATAGTGATCGCCGCTCTCCGCCTGCAGGCATTCGATCCGAACCTGATGAAGCCCCTCATTCATGAGAATCCTTCTGGCCGCCTCCGCGCCGTTTAACCCGGTGGAACTCGGCACTTTCTTGTATCTGCCCATGGTGGAATTCACCAATGCACTGGCGCCCAGACAGATCACCATTCCCACCAATACCAGCCAATAAGTGGGGTCATAATAAAATCCATATCCATAATATCCGTAAGGCATCTTCCTACCTCCTAAGCGCGGCTTCCCGGATTCTGTCCGTCCCAGCTGTCTTGCCTGTCTAGCTTCCCGGCCTGCCTATCCTGTCCGACCGGCCTAACTGCCCAACCGGCCTGTCTTGCCTACCTGCCTTGCCTACCTGCCTTGCCTGCCTGACTTCCCTGCTTGCCTAGCTGCCCAGCACTTCTCCCGCCTGCAGCTTGACCCCCAGCAAAAAATCGTGGGCGCTCATGCGCTTTTTTCCTTCCAACTGTAATTCCAACACCCGGAGCGCACCCTCGCCGCAGGCTGTCAGAAACGAGTCTCCCTCCACCCGCAGGATGGTTCCGGGGAGCGCGGCCGCATCCCCTTCCTCCGTGGGAACCGCCCGCCAGATTTTCATCTGTTTTCCCTTATAGAAAGTATATGCGCTGGGCCACGGCGTTACGCCCCTAATCAAGCGGTCCAGCTCTTCCGCGCTCTTCCCAAAGTCCAGCCGCCCCATCCGTTTTTCGATCAGAGGCGCATGGCAGCTTCGGGCATCGTCCTGCGGCTCCGGCACAAGTTTCCCGGCCTCCAAGAGCGCCAAGGCTTCCACAACGGACTCGCCGCCCAGCGCCTTGAGCTTGTCGTGAAGCGTCTCATAAGTGTCGTCCGACGCGATGGGAATGCGCTTTTGATACAGCATATCCCCCGTGTCTATCCCGTCGTCCATCTGCATGATCGTAATGCCCGTCTCCCGCTCCCCGTCGATGATCACATGCTGGATGGGAGACGCCCCCCGGTAGCGGGGCAGCAGCGAAGCGTGGATATTGAGGCATCCGAACCGCGGAATATCCAGAATCTCTTGAGAAAGAATCTGTCCAAAGGCGGCCACAATATACACATCCGCCTCATATTTTTTCAGCTCTTCCACGGCCTCCGGCGTCTTGATCCGCCTCGGCTGCAGCACCGGTATCCCGTGCTTGTGCGCGCAGTCTTTCACCGGGGGCGCCTGCAGCTGCCCGCTCCGCCCTTTCGCCTTGTCCGGCTGAGTGACCGCCGCGGTGATCTCATGCCCCGCAGCGATCAGCGCTTCCAGCGCCCCTACCGCAAAATCGGGGGTTCCCATGAACACGATTTTCATGCTTTCTCATCCTCCTCATAGGTCACGTCCTGCAGCTCCCCCTCGATCTTCTCCACATAGAGATGGCCGTCTAAATGATCCAGCTCATGGCAGATGGCTCTCGCCAAGAGTTCCGTGCCTTCCACCTCGAAGGGTTTCATATTCACGTCCAGCGCAACCGCTTTTACATAATCGGGTCTTGTCACAATGCCGCTCTTTCCCGGAAGGCTTAAGCATCCTTCCGCTCCAGTCTGCTCCCCGCTGCTCTCCACAATCCGCGGATTGATCAAAATATAGGGATCCTCCCCCGTCACGTCAATGACCACGATGCGCTTTAAAATCCCCACCTGCGGCGCTGCAAGTCCCACGCCGTTCGCCTCGTACATGGTCTCCAACATGTCTTCGATCAGTTCCTTGGTGCGCGGCGTCATCTCCGTCACTTCCTTGCATTTTTTAGTCAGTACCTCGTCTCCGTATTCGCGGATATTTCTGATCGCCATTCCTGTTCTCCTTTCCGGTCTTCCCTCTGCCCATGGCTTTCCTACAGACAATTCATGGGATCAAAATCAAACTGTACCTGTCCGTCTGCGGACTGCAGACCGGCAAGAAACTCCTCCAGCCTGTCCTTGATCCGGATCAGTCTCTCATAAACTCCGTCCTTGACATAGAACACATAGCGGTAAACATCGTTGATCCTGCCGATGACGGCGGGCGCAGGCCCCAGCGTCAGAGCGCCTTCCGCCCGCGCCGCCTCCGCAAGCTTCCGCGCCAGTTCCGCCCCCGCGCCCTCCTCTTTGGCAAAAATCTGCACCGCCAGCATATGCGCCGCCGGGGGATAGTTTCCCAGCTCCCGGTAGAGCATCTCCTCCCGGTAAAATCCCTCGTAATCCTGCGCCGCCGCATAGACCACGGCGTAGTGTTCCGGCTGATATGTCTGGATCACAGCCTCGCCGCCCGCCGCGCCTCTCCCAGCCCGTCCCACCGCCTGCGTCAAAAGCTGGAAAGTCCGCTCTCCCGCCCGGTAGTCCGCAGCGCTCAGGGACAAATCCGCCGCCAGAATCCCCACCAAAGTCACATTCGGAAAATCATGCCCCTTCACGATCATCTGTGTGCCGATCAACACATCCGCCTCGCCGCCCGCAAAGGCGGAGAGAATCTGCTCATAGCTTCCCTTGGCCTTGGTGGTGTCCCCGTCCATGCGCAGCGTCCGCACTCCCGGGAACAGTTCCTTTAACTTCTCTTCGATCTGCTGGGTTCCGGCGCGGAACCCCAAGATGTATTTCGATCCGCACCGTGGACAACGTTTCGGCTTCGGTTCGCTGTACCCACAGTAATGGCAGACCAATCTGCCGTTTTGATGCTCCGACAAAGACACCTCACAGTGAGGACACTTCATCACCCCGCCACAGGCGCGGCAGGAGACAAATCCCGCGTATCCCCGGCGGTTTAGAAACAACATGCTCTGCTGCCCCCGCCTGAGTCTGTCCGCCAGCAGTTCCTGCAGTTTCCCGCTGAAGATGGAACGGTTGCCCTGTTTCAATTCTTCCCGCAGATCCACGGTATAAACCTTCGGAAGCGCACCCCCGGCCAGCCGTTCCTTCAACGTAAACAGCTGATACCGCCCGCTCTGCGCTCTGTAATACGCCTCCATGGAAGGAGTGGCCGAACCCAGCACCACACTGGCGCCGTGCAGCCTCGCCGCCTCCACGGCGGTCTCCCGGGCATGATATTTGGGCGTCCCCTCGCTCTTGTAACTCCCCTCGTGTTCCTCATCCATGACAATCAGGCCGAGATTTGAAAACGGGGTAAAAAGCGCCGACCTCGGGCCGATCATCACGTCGATCTCGCCCCGCTTGGCCCGCTCACATTGATCGTATTTTTCCCCGGGAGAAAGCGTGGAATTCATCACGCTGACCCGGTCGCCGAAACGCCGGTAAAAACGAAGCAGCGTCTGGTAGGTGAGAGCGATCTCCGGTATGAGTACAATCGTCTGCCTGCCCCGCCTTATCATCTCCGCCGCCAGCTCCGCATAGACTTCCGTCTTGCCGCTCCCGGTGATGCCGTGTATCAGATAGGTTCCTTTGCGGCCGCCGTCAAAATCCGCAAGCACCCCGTCCACGATCGTCTGCTGCTCCCTGCTTAAACGCACCCCCGCCTGTTCCTGTTGACCGGCGAATTTCACCGGATTGCGGAATCGCTCCGTGGTGACGATGCGGACGGCTCCCGCCCGCTCAAGACTGTTTATGGTACTCGCCGACACATGCAGTTTCCCGGTAATCCAGCTGCAGGGTACCGCCGTCTCTCCCTGTTCCAACAGCGCGTTTAAAAGTCTGGCCTTCGCCGGCTGTCTCTTTCGAATGCTCTCCCCCAGCAGGGCGCGGAGTTCCTCCCGATTCATGGCGGCCTCCACAAAACGCTGTTCCAGCTTCTTCACGGAACGCTTGGCCGGAAGCACGGTCTTTAGAGCCTGTATCATGGTAGAGCCATAATTTCTGCGGATCCAGACCGCCAGCGCCACCATTTTGTCCGTCACATCCACATCCCCGTCTGCGGTTCCCGCAATCTCCTTCATACGGGCGGGGTCGAAGCGGCATTCCTCCCCCACGTCCAGCACATACCCCTTGATCAGCCTGTTGCCGTTTCCGAACGGAACCCGCACGCACATTCCCGGCTCCAGCGCACCTTTTAAGCGCTCCGGCACCCGGTACTGGAAGGGTCTATCCAATTTTTCATGAGAGATATCCACAATGATATCTGCGTATTGTTCCTGCACCGTCTCTCCGCCTTATCCGTCTCTGTACGCTGTCCGTCTCCGTCCGCGGGGATTCCGCAGGGCGTTCGGACGCTTTAGCCTTCTTCCGTCTGTCCTGACGCTTCCAGAATCTCCCGGATCAGCTCCCGCTCATCCATGGGGTATTTGACCCCCTTGATCTCCTGATAGTCCTCGTGACCCTTTCCCGCCAGCACCACGATATCCCCCGGCTCCCCGTGTTCGATGGCGTACCGGATGGCCTCCTTGCGGTCGCAGATTTCCACATATCTGCCCTCCGTCTTCGCAATCCCGCTCTTGATGTCGTCGATGATCGCCTGCGGCTCCTCAAAACGGGGATTATCCGATGTGATAATTGTCAGATCCGCCAGCCGCCCGCTGACCTCTCCCATCTCAAACCGCCGTGCTCTGGCGCGGTTGCCCCCGCAGCCAAACAGACAGATCAGCCTGTGCGGCTCATACTCCTTCAGGGTCGTAAGAAGGCTCTCCAGCGCCATGGCATTGTGGGCATAATCAATCAGAAGCGTAAAAGCATCCGACACCTTCACCATCTCGATCCGTCCCTTTACATGGGCAGACAAAAGCGCCCTCCGCACAGTCTTCGGATCCACCTGAAAATGCCTGCATACCGCCACCGCCGTCAGCGCATTGTACACGCTGAACTGCCCCGGCGTAGGTACCTCCACCTCAAAGCCCGGCTCCCCGCCCACGCTCACGGCAAACGCCACGCCCAGCTCCCCTGGCTTGTGGATCAGGCGCAGATGCTCCGCCCGGACCAGACAGTCCGCCCCCATGCCGAAACGCTCCAGACGACAGGTATGCCCCTGCGTCACACGGTCAAAGTGGCTGTCGTCCCCGTTCCCGATCCCTATGCGGCACTGCCTGAACAATAGCGATTTACAGTGCAGATAATCCTCAAAATCTTTATGTTCGTTGGGTCCGATGTGATCCGGCTCCAGATTGGTAAAAATCCCATAGTCAAAGACAAATCCCTGTGTGCGGTGCAGCATCAGCGCCTGCGAGGAAACCTCCATCACCACCGCATCCAGCCCCGCATCCGCCATCTCTGCAAAATATTTCTGCACAAGATAGGATTCCGGCGTGGTGTTGTCCGCATGAATATGCCGGTCTCCGATCACCACCTCGATGGTGCCGATCAGCCCGACCCGCAGCCCCGCACTCTCCAGAATGGACTTAATCAGGTATGTGGACGTCGTCTTGCCCTTTGTACCCGTAATTCCGATGGTTTTAAGCCGCTCTGCGGGATGCCCGAACCATGCGGCGGAGATAAACGCCATGGCATAGCGGGTGTCCTTTACCCGAATGATAGTCGCATCCCCGTCCTCTATCCCCTCCACGGGATCCGACGCCACCAAAACGGCGGCTCCCTGCCGCACCGCATCGACAGCAAATTTGTGTCCGTCAAAATTGGCGCCTTTGACACAGAGGAACAGACAGCCCTCTGTCACCTTTCTGGAATCATAGACCACCCCGCTCACCGAACGCTCCATGCTCCCGCTGACACATTCGTATTCTATGTTCTCCAAAAGCTCCCTCAAGGGCATTGTCCTTGTGTCCGGTTCCGAACTGCCTGTTGCATCAAACCCTGTGTGTTGCTGTGTTCCCGTCATGCCGAATCCTCTCTGCATCTGTGAGTCATAATAGATCTCGATCTGTTTTATTCTCTATTTTACTCCATTTTGACAGTTTCTACCACCCCTTTTTCTCTCATAGAACCTACATTTTTTCTTTACGCTTTTTCTTTCAGCTTTTTTCAGTTTTTCCTCCATAAAATTTCCCTTGCCGACATAGGAATGATGAGCCGTGCCGCCGCAAAATAAAGCAGCATCCCCAACGCGCCGCCGATGAATGCGCTTAGTCAATCCCCCCCGCTGCATTCGCCAACTGTCCATGCAAGCATTGCACAAAGTCCACTGCATTGACTTTGCACATTGCTCGCGGGAATAAAATAAGGGCAGTCTGACTGCAACTACCCAAAACACAATCTACAACCCCTGCCCGTCCATAAAGCGATTGATGATCTCCATAAAGCCATCCGTATCAAGCATCATGGCAAGATGTCCTCCGGGAAGCTCCCGCACCACCGTCGGGTCCGTCATTGATTCTATCAGCGCTTCCTTGATATCCGCCGTGAAGGTTTGGTCATCGTCTGGCTCAATGATCAGCACCCGCCCTTTCAAAAAGGCAAAATCCTCCTTGGAATGCGTGCCGACATGATTTCTCAAATCGCCCAACAGATGCCCCATATGACACAGGTACTCATTGGTCAGGTCGGGCTTCACCTGATTCAAGATCTCCTTGATCGCCTCCATGCCGCCCGGATTGTCCTTCAAATGCTTCTTAAAGGCAAGGTTCATGAGCGCGGGCAGAAGGAAAAGCGGAATCTTTTTGAACTTTTCACAATTACTCAGCTCCTTATCCTCGTTCAGCATCCGCACAAGACACTGCATTCCCTCAAACCTGAGATTCGGCGTCATGCCCGCCGTAGACGTCAATATAAGTCCTGTGACCACGTCAGGGTGCCTTTTGGCAATGATCTGGGCAAGCACCCCTCCGTAGGATTGTCCCCACAGATAGATGTTTTCCGCCCGCAGGGTTCTAATCAGCTCCGCAATGGCGTCCGCCAGCCGCTCATTGTTCTCATAGACCATCGGGTAATTGAAATTGATCATCGAATATCTGTCCATAAAACACTTTGCAAAGGCTGCAAAAGCGTCTCCCAATCCCGAACCTCCGGCAAGCATTACAATCGTTGCGTTCACCTCCGGGGACGGATTTTGGTAATAACGGTATTTAAATTCCCCGCCGAGGATCTGCGCCGTCTGGAACGGGGCAACCCTGTTATAATATTCAAACTCCTTTTTCATGTCCACAGATGCAAGATTCATAATAAGATCATACCCCTTTCTATTTTATTCTCCATTCAGGCATTTGCGAAACTCCAATTTAGGTAATTCAAATTGTGCAGATTGTATATTCATGAGCAGACCCTAGCGAACCGTTGGCACTTAGGCGCTGTACTTTAGCGCCTTATGTGCCATTACGGTGAGGTTGGAGCGCAAGCGTGTCTGCGTTGAATGTGCAATTTGCACAATGACACTTTCCGAAAGTAAGAGTTTCGCAATTACCTATTATTCTCCATTCACGATATACGCAGCAAGCGCATTGCAAAATATCCGGACAGCTTCTTCGTACCCCGCCGGATTCATTATGGAGCGGTTCGCCGCTGCAAGCCCCAAAACATTACACATACCCACAATCGCCTCCGGCTTTCCCTTGCAGTCACCGATTTTCCCCATAAGCTCTCCGGCAAAATCCGCGCTGTCATTCTCATGGTCTCCCTTCGGAAGCCGCCTTACGATTTGTCGCATTTCCTCCGGCGTGAAGTAGCTGTATACCGTTTTCGTGTTCATATATCTCTTAAAAAGGCATTCCGCGATCTCACTGACAGACGCCCTTTCAGGCAAAGCCCGCAACGGGACTCTGGCTTTTTCCTTGATATACTGCATCACCTCATAGAAAAAAGCCTCCTTGGAGGGGAAGAAGCTGTAAAAGGTCCCCTTGGCAACCCCAACCTCCATCGCTATCTCCTCCACGGATATATCCTTATAACGCTTGCTCTCAAGCTTCCCGATACCGATATCCAACATCTTTCTGGACAACAGGTCTCTATCTTCCTCCGAAAAAATTCTTGGCATGGCAAACCGTCCTTAATGACTAAACATGTTCTCTTAGTCATTTATTATAACGTGTATAGCCCACTTTGTCAATATGCTGCAGCCTTCAAATCATAGTATAGAGGGGCGGCGGGAGATGACTGGGCGTGCTTTGCGGACTGGCTGCGGTTGGGTGTTTTCTAATAGTGCGGGGGTGGATATTGCAATTTGCGGGTCGGCTCTAAGGTGCATCCATGCACCTAGAGCCTAAAATGCGCATCCATGCGCATTTTACCCTAGGTTTTGGACGCACTATAAGAAAACGCTCCAACCTACGCCGAAGTCCGCAAAGCACGCCCAGTCATCTCCCGCCTTGATACCTGTTCAAAGCCAATATGTTCAACTAACAAATTATTCTATGGCTGAACTGTTATTGCAAGCCCAATTCCTCTATTGACAACTTTTCTCATATAGTGTAGTATATCAATGACCAGTTTTATTAAAAATGGTCATAGCGAAAGGAAGCATATGCCTGCATCATTTACCCGGAAACAACAGGAAGAAATACGGG
>JAMPGV010000063.1 GCA_023663735.1 Muribaculum sp.
CCTGGACACCCTGATTAAGAGTCAGGTGCTCTACCAACTGAGCTAAAGACGCATTCTATATGCTTTTTAAAAGACAAAAATTATTATATTATATAGCTTTCCAAAATGCAAGTGTTTTTTTACATTTTTTGAACATTTTTTTAAATACCATTTTTTTAAACATTTCAAACAAATAGTTCCACCGCGATGCCCGTCAGCACCCCGATGCCATACAGCATACCCACGATACTCCAATTCTCCGCCCGGCGGCGGTTGACCCTGAACAGCACCAAAACACCCACGCCCGCACCCGCCAAAAGCCCGGACAACATGGAACCCGCGTCGATCAGGCCGCCCAGATAGAGTTCCGTGAGCGCCACCGACGCCGCACAGTTGGGAATCAGTCCCACCAGCCCGGCAATCACGGGTCCTGCGACAGGGCGATTCAACAGCAATTCCGCCAACGCCTCCTCGCCCAATAGTTCCAACAACAGATTTAGGGCAAAACTGACCAGCAGAAGAAACGCCCCCACCTGCACCGTATGCTTCAATGCGGAGCGGAAAATTCCCCGCTCACAGTCGCAATGCTCCTCCTCGCACAGCTCATGGATATGGGTAGTATGCCCCTCTTCCTCCCGTTTATTCCGACGGAGCAGGTCGATGGCAAATCCCGCCGCCATACCCACCAGAATTTTCACGCACAAAATCCCTGCGATGGTTCCAATCGGCGCCTGCGCGGAGATCATCACCGGAAGCATCTCGTCGGAAGTGGACAGATAAATGGCGATCAAAGTCCCCATAGAGATTACCCGTCCCGCATAAAGATTGGAAGCCGCCGCGGAAAACCCGCACTGGGGTACCACACCCGCCAACGCGCCGATCGCAGGACCCAGCCTTCCGGCGCGCCGCACCACCGCCTGCACTTTTCCCTCCGTGCGGTGTTCCAGATACTCCATGGCCAGATAAGTCACAAAAAGGATCAGCAAAACCGCAAGGCTGTCTTCGATTGTATGTCTGAAAGCATGTTCCGCCATATGCAGCATAAAGATCCTCCATTTTCCCGTCCGCTATCGGATTTCGATCCGGGTCAGAAGCGCACAATGATCCGACGCATTTCCCACGTGCAGCAAAAAGGCTCCCGGTTCCGTCACAAACGCTTTCCGCTCCACATCGTAAAATGAAAATGCGCTGCGGGACAACGTGAGACGGACTTCCTTTTTCTCTCCCGGCTGTAAAAATACTTTCTCAAAGGCCTTCAGCTCTTTCACCGGACGCTCCACGCTGCACGCACAGTCCGTCACATAGCACTGTACGACTTCCGCACCGGCCATGGAACCCACATTTGCCACATCCACGGCCAGCACAACCTCTTCCCCGTCATTGTGAAGTACCCGGAGATGATCCATGGCGAAACCCGTGTAAGAAAGCCCATGCCCGAATGCAAACGCAGGTTTAATCTTTTGTTTTTCATAATAGCGATAACCCACAAAAATGCCTTCCTGATACACGACACGCTCCTCAAGGCCGAACTGCCCGTTCTTATAAGTGGCCGTGTCCTCATACACCGCCGGAAAAGTCTCCGGCAGCTTGGCGGAGGGATTGACCTTGCCCAACAGAATATCCGCCAGCGCATCCCCTGTCTCCATACCGGCGTAATAGCACCACAACAGCGCTTTCGCCTTGTCACGCCAAGGCATCTCCACCGGCGATCCGGCAATAATGACCAGAACGGTATCGGGCCGGATCTCCAGCAGCGCTTCAATCAGTTCATCCTGCCCATAGGGCAACTTCATGTCGGTTCGATCCCGCCCCTCCGTGTCGTAATCGTGGTTCAGGCCGCCCACAAAAATTACCGTATCTGCCTCTTTGGCCAAAGCGCAGGCTTCCTCCAGAAGCTTTCGGCGGTTTTCCAGAATCTCCTGACGCTGCAGGCGCTGCTCCTCGCTGTCGGGATCTTCCGCACCCATGACCTGCCGCTCCAGACTGGCCTCCTGCCAGTTGACCTCATTGACGTCTTTCTTGCCCGGGATATAATAGCCCTGCGCATAAGCGATATCCGCATTGCCTCCCAGCGCTTTCTTCAGCCCAAGCAGCGGCGAAATCTCGTACAGCGCCTTGATCTCGGCGCTCCCGCCGCCGCCGGCATGATTGTGTTCCCCGTTGTGTCCGATGACGGCGATTTTGCGCCTGTCCCCGGACAGAGGCAGAATCCGCCCGCCGTCTCCCCACGCTTCATTCTTTAACAGGACAATGGACTCTCTAGCCGTCTCCAGCGTCTTCTGCTGATGCTCCACCGTATTGTACGCACCCTTTTGGCGGTCGGCCGCCTCCGGACCGATCATCTTGAGCCGAAACATCATGCGCAGGATATTGCGCACTTTTTCGTCCACCGCCTCTTCGCTGACCTCCCCCTTCCGCACGGCCTCCAGCAGAGGTTTGGCCAGATAATACTCGTCAAAATTGTAAGTGACGCTCATCTCCACATCCAGAGACGCCTCCGCCGCTCCCTTCGTGGAATGCACAGAACCCCAATCACTTATGACAGTCCCGTCATATTTCCACTCCCCGCGCAAGATATCGTCCAGAAGCTCCTTACTTTCACTACAGAAAACGCCTCGGAATTTATTGTAGGCATTCATGAGCGAATAGGCGCCGCCCTCCTGCACCGCCGCTTGAAATCCCGGCAGATAAATCTCCCGGAGCGTCCGCTCATCCACCAGCGTGTCCACCGCCAGACGATCCGTCTCCTGATTGTTCACCGCAAAATGCTTGATACAGGCCGCCACGTCGCACTCCTGCACCCCTTTGATAAACGGAACCGCCAGCGCCGCTATGAGGCAGGGATCCTCGCTCATATACTCAAAATTGCGTCCGCACAGCGGGTCTCTCTTGATATTGATGCCCGGAGCCAGAATCACATCCTTGCCGCGCCCCCGCGCCTCCTCGCCCAGCACTTTGCCGCTCTCATAGGCAAGGCGGGGATTCCAAGTCGCCGCCAGCGCGGAATTGCTGGGATTATATGTGACATAATCGTCAGATTTCCCGATGGGAATCCAGCTGTCGTCCGGAAATTCCATGCGCACGCCCATTGGCCCGTCGGAAGTCACCAGCCGGGGAATCCCCAGCCGCTCCACCGCCTTGGTGCGGAACAAGCCGTTCCCGTGAATCATGCCCACCTTTTCCTCCAGCGAAAGCTGCGACAAAAGCTCCTCTATTTGAGATTCATAATTCCGGCGTCCGCCGTTCTGCGCCTTCCGTTCCGCCTGACCATTCATCCGCGCCCCTCCTATTGCCAACGGTCTTTGTTCACATAATCTGTCTGATAACCATGATTTTCCCGGGGTCTCAGATCATTGGGATACATGGTATCGGAATAAATATCCGTCTGTAGATCTCTAATCATGGTAAATACTTTCTGGTAATCCTCGATATCGCAAATCGAAATCCCGTGCGAACCATGTCCGCTGCCCGACCCGGACGTCGTGTGGGCGCACACCGAAACCACGTCGCCCACGCCCAGCCACTGATCAAAAATCCCCCTATGGATATTGATGTGCGACAGATCCGTAAAAGGTTTCATCTCATAAGTATAGGCAAAAGCCCCTCCGGAGACATAGATGCCCCTATCCGTCACAATATATTCCGTATGTTTATATTTCCGAACGGATAAAAACACGCCGCCCAGATAAATCCATACAGGCATCAGATGCAATGCGAAAAAGAGCAAAAGGAACGCCGCCATACCGCCCATTCCATCACCGGACAAAGAAATCATGCCGATAACGCCCAGATCAAAAAACGCCCAGATGAGCGCAAACGGAAGCATGGGATTAAAAACACATTCCAGCATAAAGCACTTCTTCTGCGGCTTACCCCTCCATAAGATGGTCTCGTCCCGTCCCACCATCAACTCCAAATCCGAACCCTGCATATGCCGTTCCTCCTTCTTATTTTTACCGAGTATCTGCCGAATAAATCGGCGTACCATTGTTTTTATGACGTGCTGCCGCTTTTACGCGCAGCTCCATTATAATCTCTAAACGCTCTCCCTGTCTATGCCCTGACGGAAAACTTTTATGGAATTGCCGGCCTTCTGCCAGCCTTTCTTTCCCTAACGATCCTCCACCACCTGAAAGATGTAGAATTTCAAATAATAGGAACTGTCCGCCGCCCACAAAATCGGATGATCGCAGCTTTGTGTCCGAAACTCCACCTGCCGCAGCCTCTTGTGCGCCCCTGCTGCCGCCTCCCGAATCGTCTTGGCAAACAGTTCCGGATCCATAAAATGCGAGCAGGAGCAGGTGGCCAGATAGCCGCCGTCCCGCACCAGTTTCATCCCGCGCAGATTGATCTCCCGATAGCCCTTCACGGCATTTTTGACGGATTCTCTGGACTTGGTAAACGCAGGCGGATCCAGAATTACCACATCGAACGTCTCTCCCTCCGCCTCCAGCCGGGGCAGCAGTTCAAACACGTCCTCACAGCAAAAACGCACCCGATCCTCCAGATGATTGAGTGCGGCATTCTCCTCGGCCTGCTTCACGGCCAGCGCCGAGGCGTCCACCCCCAGCACGCTCTCCGCCCCTGCAATCCCTGCATTCAGGGCAAAAGAACCGGTGTGGGTAAAGCAGTCCAGCACCTTTTTGCCCTTGCAGATGCGCTGGATTGCGGCGCGATTGTTTTTCTGATCGAGAAAAAATCCCGTCTTCTGGCCGTCCTCCACATCCACGATATATTTTACGCCGTTTTCCGTAATCTGCACCTTGGTGTCAAAAGGCTCTCCAATGAAACCTTTATGACGCTCCAGCCCCTCCTGCAGGCGCACCTTGGCGTCGCTCCGCTCGTACACGCCTCGGATCGCGACGCCGTCCTCCGCAAGCACACGCTTTAACGACTCCACGAGCACCAATTTCCATCGGTCTATGCCCAGCGCAAGAGACTCCACCACCAACACATCCGCAAACTTGTCCACCACAATGCCGGGCAGAAAATCCGCCTCCCCGAAGATCAGGCGGCAGCTTCCGGTGTCGATGGTTTCCTTGTGGTAACTCCACGCTGCCCGGACTCGTTCTTCCATGAAAGCCTCGTCTATCACGGCGTCCTTCCTGCGGGATAACAGCCGCACAGTGATTTTGGACCAGGTGTTGATATAACCGTAGCCCATAAAATACCCGTCAAAATCATGGATGGCCGCCACATCGCCGTTTTCAAAATGCCCGGTGACAGTGTCGATCTCGTTGTCATAGACCCACATGCCCCCTGCTTTCAAAGTGCGTCCGCCGCCTTTTTTCAAAGTGACGATTACAGAGGCGTGTCTGCTTGTCTGATCGGTTCCAGCGCTCATTTCGCTCCTATCCGCCCGTTTTGACGGGCATATCGTTTATTTGGTTTATCTGGTCTTTGGGGTTCTCCCGGCGGCAGTTTGACCGCCTTTGCCCGCTGCCGGATTGCCGCTGTCCGGTCATCGTCCGTCTTCTTCAGGAGGTATACCAGCAGACTGCCCCTTCCGGCATACATTGCAGAAGCTGCCCCTTCCCGTAGATGAACTGATTGACCAATGTCCCGTCCGGCGCTGTGGTGGTGATCCGCAGAGGCCAGCCCTCCTCCGTGCCGTTCTCGATCTTCAGCCGGATGCCGTCCGACCGAAGCTGTTCCCAGCTTTCCACTTCGGAACAGGTATAACTGTATTCATCCGTCATACGCCCCCGTCCGTCATATTCGTACCGGGTCATATAGATTCTGCCCTCTCCGAAGACACAGAAGGCACGAATATTCCAGATGCAGTTTCCGTCCTTATCATAATCATAAGCCTCGTACCTGCCGCTGTTTCCGCTGTCCGGACTCCACCGATTGTCCATCTCCTCCATCAGCCGCCCGTCTCGGTAATCCGCCCAGTATCCCATATTCACATAATTTGACCAGACATTCTCCGCATTTCCCGACACGGCTGTCGATTCACACCAAAGATTGTCGATTTCCCGCCACTCTTCGTCATAGGTGCTAAGTCCCATACAGAGCAGCCCGCCGCCTGATCCATAATATTTTTCTAGCCCGGTGTGGGTTTCCTCGTCATAGTCGATGGTCAAGGAGACATACGGTTCCATTTCCCCCACTGCGGACGTCTCCTGTACTTTGCGGCCCTGCTCATCATAAGAAATCGTCGTCTCCCGCTCATGGCCCACCGCATAGCGGCTTTCAAGCCTGCTGTAAACCAAATTGCCCGCCGCATCGTAACGGTTCGTATCCTCCCGCCGGGAGCCGTCAGACCGACAGGTTTCCGTATACCCGCTCTTGGTGTATTCATAAATCCACTTGTCCTGATCTGTACTTTTCCGTTTGAGCCTTCCCTGCAGATCATATCGGTACCGCGTCACCGTACTCGCACACCAGACGTCCTCATAATATTCATGATGCCGGTAATACTCCGTCTTGGAAAGCCTTCCCTGCAAATCATACTTATAATGATAATACTCCCGGCACTCTATACCCTCTATGTCGTCATAAACGCCCCCGTCGGGACTCCCCTTCCAGAACTTCCCGTCGTTTCCGCTCATCCGCTCCAGACGGGGATGTTTCACGTCGCCCGCAGACTGATCCTGCATCCACAGCTGGCTGATATGAACGCAGATCCCCAGCACCCAGATGATAAAAATCCAGCTAGCCACTATCCGCCCCCATTTTTGTCGGAGAAATTCCGGCCGCGGTTGTTTCTTGCGCTCTACGTCTCCTGCGGAAGATCGAAAAGATCGTGTGTCACAGCTCATCTTGTTTTCTTGCTCCTCTGTACTTTCTTCCCATTTGCCATTTTGTGGCAGTTTGTTCTTTCTTCTATTAGCTTTGGCATTCAAGCCTTTCTTTTATTTCATTTCTTCTATTTCATTTCTTCTATTTTATTTGTTTTTTGCTTGACAATCAATCTCTTTTTATTTATTATTGGTATGTTAGCAATGTATCGTCGCGTGGCTCAGTTTGGTAGAGCGCTGCGTTCGGGACGCAGAGGTCGCAAGTTCGAATCTTGTCGCGACGATTTTGAATGGGATCATGGATGCTTCGGCGTCCATGATTTTTCTTCTCTCCGGATGCTCAGATAGCATTCCCGGATCAGCACAAATCCCAGCGGCCCTTTCACGATTCCCCACACGCCGAACAGCCCGATCCCCACATATAACGAGACAAGCACTACAATGGCGGGTACGCCCATGCGTCGGCCGATCAGCCGAGGCTCCAGCATCTCCCGGGTCAGCATACAGCCCAGATAGAGCAGTATGCAGACAACGGCCTTCCCGTAGCTGCCCTGCACAAGCAGCAGCACCGCCATGGGCATCAGCACAATTCCCGTCCCCACAAAAGGCAGGGCGTCCAAAAGCCCCGCCGCAATCCCCCACAGCACACCGTTGTAAATTCCGGCCAGCCCCAGCGTGGCCGCCGCCGCAACCCCGATCACCAGCATAATCGTCACCTGCGCTTTCACATAGGTGGCAATATAGCGGATGACGCCGCAGATGACCTGCAGCAGCACATGGCAGTCCTCTCTGTCCAGCAGACGGTTCATGATATCGTCGTAATCTTTGGCCAAAAGCACCGTCGCAATGAAAAACGTTACCAGAAACCCGCCGAACATTCCCAGCACCTTCACATATTCCAGCGATTGAGACAATACGCCGGGTACCGTGTGCTGTCCAAGCGCGCCAAGGCCGTCCTCAATACCGCTCAAAATCGTGTTTTCCAGATACAGCCCGTCTACCCCTACAAGCCGTCCCACAGCCTCGCACCCGTCATGTACCAAAACCCGTATTTCTTCCTCTATGGCCTCCAGACAGCTCATCCAGCCGGGCAGACTTCCCACGATCCACGAGAACAGAACCCACACCAGCCCCGTCAGAAGCAGAACCGCCAGCGCCAACAACAGAATTACTCCCACCTGCCGGTGCAGCCGGAACTTGTTCTGCATTTTCTTGAGAAGCGGCCCGAAAATCGTGACAAAGAGCATGGCAATCAGCACAGGCGCAATCAGCGGAGAAATATATTTGAGAAACAGATAGACCGCCCCCGTCAGAAAAAACAGCAGCAAAATCCCGTTCCCCTTGATTTTCTCCCACATAGGCACGCCCTCTTTCCATAAAATACCGGATCCGAATTGCCGGCCGGATTCAAATTCCTGTCCCGATTGGAATATCACGCATCATCTATAGCATTGCAACAGCATTGCAATAGCATAGCAGCAGCATTGCTATAGTATAACAACAGTATAACGATAGTATAACAATAGTATAACAATAGTATGGAAAGTTTGGGGCGGAATCAATCGGGCGTTTGCGCCAAAAAGGATTCCAAATTCTGCTATCTTTTTATCCTAAATTCCTACGAATTTTCCTACGAAGCCTGCCGACAGTCACAAGATCAATCACATGGATTGTCCGACCCGCCATGGGCAATATATTTTAAATGATTAAAACATTGGAAAACATCCCCCTTCGGAGCCGCATGGAAGGTCAGTTTCCCGCCCGTCTCCGGATGCAGGAATTCCAGATCACAGGCACATAGTGCCACGCTGCGCACCTGATGCGCCGCACTCAGCCGCGCCGAGTGTTCCGTGCCATATTTAACGTCTCCCAGAATCGGCGTCCCCGCATGAGACAGCTGGGCGCGGATCTGGTGAAAACGCCCGGTGTCGATGACAATTTCTAACAGGGACAGCTCGCCGCATTCCTCCAGTACCCGGTACCGCAGGACAGCCCGCTTGAACCCATCCGCTTCCGCCGTCTTTCCCGCCGCTTCCCGCATCCTCTCCCCGGGCATGATCTCCGCCCGGTTGTCCGGCGTTTTCCGCAGATAATCCACAAGCTCTCCCTGCGAAGCGTCTGGTTTTCCACAGACTGCCGCATAATATCGTTTGCGGAGCGTGCCGTTCGCAAGTTGTTTGGCCAGCGCAGCCGTAGCCGATTTGGTTGCGCCGAAGACCAGCAGCCCTTCCACCGGCTGGTCGAGACGATGCACCACACCCAGATAACCGCCCTTTCTGTAGGTTTTCAACTCGCTGACCATGTCCGTCTGCGCCACATTTGCCGTCTGCACCGCAAGACCCGCAGGTTTATATGCCACAATGACATGTTGATCTTCATAACGAATCGCCGTCCGCATATTGCTTCTCCCGTCCTGTATCCCTTTTTGCTTTCTTTTTCTCTTTTAACTTGCCGCCCGTGTGCTTATCCGTTCTTCCTAAGCCCCTTGGGATAATGATTTTTCATGACGCCTCCGGCAAGTTTGCCCCAGCCGATGCTATAGCCGTCCACAGCGATCAGATACCAGCCCTTTTCTCCTTCGCAGGAAAAGGTCTGCCCGTTCAGATAAGACTTGACCCGCCCGTCCCCCACAGACAACCGACATACATGCCGCACATCCTGCTGCAGGAGCGTAAGCGCCAGCGCATGGGAAGGCTGAAACCGGTCTTTTTTGAAAGTACCCAGATGCAGCCCCGGGCGCAGAACCTTCATTCCTTTTAACACAGGCATCCCCTTCGGCGCCAGATACAGATTCTCCCCGAAACACAGGAAAATCCCTTCCGGCAAAAGTCCGCTGCCGTCTGCTGCCAAACAGCCGGTCGGCTCCTCTCCGAGAGGATCATCCGCAAAACACTCCTGCGCGAAAGACCACCACAGATCCAGCCGTTTGTCCTTTGCGCCGATTCCGCTCTCCACACCGTCCGCCGCCATGGGTTCATATCCTTCCGGCACATCTCCGGCCTTTCGGAACACCGCGGCGAAATGTCCTTCTCCCCGCACCACATGGGGCCACAGCCTAAGCGTCCCCTTAAGCTGCTCCCCGAGACTCCCCCATGAGGGTCGTCCACTGCAGAGATCCTCCGGTATCCCCAGCCTCCCCTTATCCACGGGCAGTAACGCAAACTCCGGATGTCTCTCCAAAAATCGGCTCACGCTGCCCTCGTTCTCCGCGGGCGCAAAGGTACAGGTGGAATACACCAGCCTGCCTCCCGGCCTGAGCATCTCTGCGGCACAGTCTAGAATCCCGTCCTGTCTCCCGGCACAGCGCGCCACATTCTCCGGACTCCACTCTGCATAAGCCGTCTCATTTTTGCGGAACATTCCCTCCCCTGAACAAGGCGCATCCACCAGAATTTTGTCAAAATACCCCTCAAATTTCTCCGCCAGCCGCTCCGGCGTCTCATTGGTGACACAGGCGTTTCTCACGCCCATGCGCTCGATGTTTTCCGAGAGAATCTTGGCTCTGGCGGGATGGATCTCATTGCACACCAGCAATCCCTCTCCCCGCAGACAGCCCGCTATCTGGGTACTCTTGCCCCCCGGAGCGGCGCAGAGATCCAGAATCCGCTCTCCGGGCTTTGCCTCCAAGAGCGGCGCTGCCGCCATAGCGCTAGGCTCCTGAATATAATATACACCGGCCTCATGATAGGGATGTTTTCCGGGGCGGTTCTCCCCGGCATAATAATATCCGTCCTTCTCCCACGGCACAGGAGTCAAATCAAACACTTTAGAAATTTCAAGCATTCCAAATGTTTCCGGTATTCCGCCCGTCGGCTTCCCCAAAACGCCTTCCGGATCTTTCAGCGGATTGACGCGCAACGCCTGATACCTGTCCCCGTCCAGACTATGATAAAATGCTTCGTACTCATCCCCCAGCATTTCCTGCATTCTCTCCAGAAATTTCTGCGGTAACATGACTGCCTCCTTTGCTTCATTCACGGGAACATAACCACCGCTACATCATGCGTATCATACCACATTGGAAAGTTACTTGCAATTCTTCCGCATTCCCTCTATACTGTTTTTATAAGACAATTTGGGCGCAGATTCTATGCCGATAAACGGTATTCTGCAAAATCCCGGCCGTCTGTGCGGCTCCAATACAAATGCCGTCCGAAGACGGCGGAATGAGAGGAAAGAAGAGAAAAATATGAGCGAAAGCCTAAACAGGGTTCAGAACAAAAAGAGCAGGAAAAACAGGAATCCGCAAAAAGGTGTAAAACGGCAGATTTTCGCATTTGGGCTTGTGTTATGTGCAGGCCTCTTTACGGCCTGCGGAAGGAGTCAGACAATGAGTGAACAGGATATCGCAATCATGGAATCCATCGCCGAATCCGTGGCCGCCTCTGTGGCGGAGTCCATGGCAGAATCCATGCAGACCGGAAATCCGCCGGACGCAGATGCGGGAGACAAAGCATCTGCGGCGGAACCGTCCTTAGCATCCGCAGAATCTTCCGCGGCAGGCCATAGCACAGCAAGCAGCACCACAGGCAGCACTGCAGCAGAACACAACCCGGCGCCGATCGGCGAGGGCTTTGCCGCAGAACATGGCGCGCTCAAGGTGGACGGCGTCAATCTGGTGGACCAAAACGGCGATCCCATACAGCTTTACGGCATGTCCACCCACGGTATCGCATGGTTCCCTCAGTTTGTCAGCTACGACACCTTCAAAACCCTCCGGGACGACTGGAATACCAACTGTGTCCGGCTGGCCATGTACACGCACGAAAACAGCGGCTATTGTGCCGGCGGGGATCAGGATTACCTGAAATCCTTGGTGCGCTCCGGGGTGGACGCCGCAACGGATCTGGGTATGTACGTCATCATAGACTGGCATGTGCTTCAGGATCAGGATCCCAATGTCTATAAGGAGCAGTCCCTTGCCTTTTTCAAAGAAATGTCCGAAACCTATGCAGACCACACCAACGTACTCTACGAGATCTGCAACGAACCCAACGGTTACGCCACTTGGGACAGCGTAAAATCCTATGCCGAAGAAGTCATCCCCGTCATCCGCGCCAATGATCCGGACGCCGTCATTATTGTAGGCACTCCCACTTGGAGTCAGGACATCGACAAAGCCAAGGACAATCCGCTGGAAGAGGACAACCTTCTCTATGCCCTCCACTTCTATGCAGGCACGCACAAGGACGCGCTCTGGAACCGTCTGGACAGCTGCGTACAGAACGGCCTGCCCGTATTCGTCAGCGAGTTCGGCATGTGCGACGCTTCCGGCAACGGCGCTAACGATTTCAACTCGGCCAAGAGCTGGTTTGAAGTAATCGAAAAATACAATATCAGCTTCTGCTGCTGGAATCTGGCCAACAAAGACGAGAGCAGCAGCGTCCTGAAGGCCTCCTGCAGCAAAGTCTCCGATTGGAGCGAAGACGATTTAAATGAATCCGGCAAATGGATCCGAGACTATTTCCGCAGCAAATAAATACCTTGCCAAGGCCGTCAGCAGCAAGTGACAGACATTCTGCTCTCCCCGGCCTCCGCCGCCAGACAAAGCGGAAAATGGCGGACCGGAATATCCTGAAAGACGAACTCCGGACCCTCATACTGAAAACCGAATACCCTGCCGTTTACAAAAAGCGCCGCTTTCTTCTGATTGCTGTAAACGGCAACCGCATAGGATCCGTCGGACTGTTTCCGAAGACTGTTGAGATCAATATAGACAAAAGGCTCGCTGCTCCAGCGGGCTTTTTGCTTGTAATAACAGGCCGTGGGAAGGCCGTTTGGCAGGAACAGCCGCTCCCCCCGGACGCCCGCCTGTATGCCGCCCGCCCCGCTTTCCCCGTCATCTACAGATTCCGCACACTCCAACAGCAGCCCCGCCTCATCGCACAGATCCTGCAGACCGGCCAATCCCGGATCGGCTGCCTTCGGATTGGCAGATTTGTCCCCCGTTTCATGATAGGCCTGCCCGTCCCGCTCTCTTAAGACAATCAGATTGGCGCCCATTTTCACCAGCTGTGCCAATCTGCGCCGCACCCGCTCCGCATAAGATACGCTATTCATCCCCGGATCAATTCCCAGATCCGCTCGATCGTAGTACACTTTTCGGGCGCAAAACGGCTGGCCGTTTAGAAAGCTTCCTTTTCCCGGCACTTCTGTCCATTTCCGGATCGGTAATGCCCGACAGATCCAAAGCGACGGATCCAACAGCCCATGCCTCTCCCCGTAGACCTCCAGCCGATACCGATAGGGATTCTCTTTTCCCTGCCATAGATGCGGATGCAGGAGCCGGATGATACAGGGATCTTCCTCCCTAACCGGATGGACGCCGTAGAACGCCAGATGTTCCTGCTCGTCCCACAGACAGATCGTCCAATTGCCGCCCTCTGCATTCGGCAGAGAAGGCAGGGTCAACTCTATCTCCGCCTTGCCGTTTTGAATTTCCATGTTAATTTCTATGTTGATCCCTATATCAATCTTGATATCAAGATTGATATCGCCGATTTCCTCACTTTGCCGATTACGGATTTCCATATTGCAGTCCTTTCAATATTTCTTTCCCCTTCTCCGGATGCCAATCCTATTCACATCCGCCGCTTAAGAATTCCCGTTCCGTCTTGCGCGCAGCGCCGCCGCGTTTTCTTCTACTACCGTTCTGGTCAGGGGATAGCATTTCCACATGATCAAAAACACAATCAGATAACAGATTCCCGGCACGGCCGTGGCCACCGCATAAATCCTGTCTGCCACTTCCGCCGTCTGCGCCGGAGCATCGGACAGATATCCGATGGCCGTCAGCGTAAATCCTCCCACGCCTCCCGCCAGCGCCTGTCCCAACTTTCTGGCAAACGAATAAATAGCATATACCGTACCGTCCTCCCGCTTCCCGGTCACCACTTCCTGATGGTCTATGATATCCGTGATGAACGCCCATATAATCAGATTGAACATGCCCACGCCCAATGTGGCTGTAAAATACAATACCATATATACCACAAGATTGTGGACGTGCAGGATAAAGGCCAGCAGATACATCGCCCCGGCCAACAACATTCCCGCCGCTCCGGCCTCCTTTTTGCCGAATTTGACGGAAATACGGGATACAAAAGGCGCCAGAACCAGCATTCCGCCCACGCTGACAAAATTTAACACGGCGATTGCCTTGGCGTTGCGGAAATAATCCAGAAACAGATAATTGTTCATGGCCTGACCGATCAATGTGGCCAGAAGCAGCACCAGCGCGGCTCCCACCAGCGCCAGAAGCGGCCTGTTCCGCAGAAGGCTTTTCACCAGCTCTCCCGCAGATTCCCGCTGTTCCCGGTTCTTGGGTTCAAAATGCACACGCTCCACGCACAGAGCATAGCACAGGAGATAGCAAATAATGGCGCAGACGCCAAAAACGGCCGCCATCACCGCAAGACGGAACGGATATACAATCTGATTGCCCGCCGCATCCTCCCCATAGATCAGGAGCGGCCCCAATGTACCGATCACCAGCCCAGCCAGCGTGGCTCCCACACTGCGGAAAGTTGACAGGGACGTCCGGTCCCCCGCCTCCGAACTGATGACAGAAGCCATAGAACCATAGGGAATATTGATCGCCGTATAACAAAAACTTCCCCAGAGAAGATATGTGGCCACCACATAACTCATCTTGGCCGCGTAAGGCCAATCCCGGACGAAATAGCCGTACATCAACGTGCTGGCCGCTGCCACGGGTACACACATCCGCCGGATCCACGGCCGAAAGCGCCCGTCTCTGGCCGGTCTGCTATTATCCACGATGCGTCCCATCGTCACATCCGTAAACGCATCCACCACCCGCGCCAGCAAAAACAGCACCCCCACCAAAGCCCCGGGAATCCCCAGCACCTTGGTATAATATACCATCAGGTAACTGCTGGCGAAAATAAAGCTGAAATCGTTTCCGAAATCACCAAATAAGTAGCCAATCTTGTCCCTGATTCCAAAAGGGCGTTTCTCCGGATTGTTTCCAGCATTCTGCTGCATGTCCGCCTCTTTTCCGTGCCTGCGCACTCGCATTTACGCCGCTTTTCGGCCGCAGGTCCCACTTGCGGCCTCCAAGTAACGTCCCTTTAGGTTGCCCGCAGAAGGCGGTAATTATACGGTTTCTAAAATGTGATAAAATTTAATTGCAATAAAACGTTGTACATGATAAACTGATTAAAATGATTACCCAATAAATGGCAAACTTAAAGAAATTTAAGGACGCAAAGCAGGAAGTCTAAGGTGTTCCGGTATTTGGACACGACGATCGTTCGGCCGCAATTAGAGATAATTGCGGCCTTTTTTATAAGGAGGAGAACGTGAAAAATATCAAAAAATTGATTGTCATCCTACTGGCCGTCGAGATCGGCATGTTCGCCCTAAACTCCCTCAAGCCCGTCCTCAAGGAACAAATCCGACAGTATAAAGAAAGAAAAGGCCGAGAAACGCTGGTTCCGGTGGACGAACACACAACGCTGGCAGACGTCGCCTACGACCGAACCGGTAAGGAAGCCGTGGTTTACCTAAAGGAAAGCGGCAGCTATATCCCCTATCTGGTGCTGGAGTCGGACTATGGGGGAAATGTCCTGCTGCTCCGGAAATATGTCATACCGAAGATTCGGTATCAACACCCCACATCCGAAGACGCTGTGGGCGTCCTCAGCGGAGGATGGGTGTGGTATGACTACGGTTCCTATTACGAGACCAGCAGCATCGACGCTTTTCTGAACACGGACTTTCTGGAGACGCTCAGCCCGGAGGTACAGACGGACATCGTGGACACTACCATCGAGGTGACGGACATGGAAAGTTACCAACAGGAGCATTGGGCCGAGGCCACACACAGGATTGAGCGGAAGGTTTTCCTGCTGTCCGCTCTGGAACTCGGCATAACATTCGGCCTTGATTATAACATCACAAGGGAGGGAACCACTTTAAAATACTTTGAAGACGTAGAGTATTTTATGAAAAAAGCATTCGCGGCGGACGAAACGGCATGGCCCTATTGGACACGGACGCCGTGGATCTGGGAGACCTGCGAAGTGGTGGTAATTGGCGTAAAATCTTTTGACAGCGTTACCGCAGACAGCAAAATCGGCGCGCGCCCGGCCTTCTGCCTGAGCAAAGACACCGCCCTGCACCTGCAGGACGGCATCCTCTCGGACAGCCGCGTCTATGTGCTGGATCTGGAAACCGAAATTCCGTGAGAAAGGAGGAGAACGTGAAGAATATCAAAAAATTGATTGTCA
>JAMPGV010000064.1 GCA_023663735.1 Muribaculum sp.
CTGTCTGTCTGTCTGTCTGTCTGTCTGTCTGTCTGTCTGTCTGTCTGTCTGTAAGCATTTTGCCATTGGCTCGGTTTAATGTCAAGCGGTATCCTCCCGTTTTCCCTATTTTTGACAGCAAAAATCATGCTGCATATTTCCTTTTGTTACAAAATAAAAATACCTTATTTCATATAATTTTGTCAATACTTTATCGCATTTTGAGTAAAAAGAAACACAGCATCTACAAAATCCATAGATGCTGTGCGAGCATTAAAAGTATATTACTATATAAGAAGCCTGTAAAATAGTGCCATCTGTGGTTTTCTTATACCCTGCCGCCACACCTATTTTAGCACTTTGAAATACATGTGGAAACCAACTATTTAACGATTTTGCTTCTGCGGCAGGAGTAGACCCCGAATCAGTTGGCCCACCTGCAAACTGTCCGATTCCCTGTCCCTCATTTCCCTCTAGACAATTTTCCGCTATTCTAGTACACTGATCATCTACTACCGTCTCCTCACTACAATAGGCCAGACATGCTTCTAAAAATTCCGCCGTCAAATCATCATCACAGCACCAGTAAGTATCCTGACTCAAGATACTATCCAATTTTGCTATATACCATGTATTATATGCTCTCCACTGATCCATTGTCCAAGGATTCGTATTGTAAACATATTCACTGGCCTCATCGGTAAGGGCAACATCCCCATTCACTATATAAGTCATCGCCTCATAATTCCATGTACCATCCGCATTCCTCCACTGTTCCGGAACGGAGCTTCCCGCCTGCGGCGGCGTTGTGCCGGAACCGGTGTTTGTACCGCCTGTCTTATTGGATGCGGATTCCGTACCCGGCTTGGTGGATGCTATATAACTCCCGGAGTTGGTAATGAAGGTTCCGTCCTCCAGCTGATACCAGCCGGTATCTGCCTGACCGGTAATCTTTACTTCCTGCCCCTTGGAAAGCGTACCCGCTTTTTCGTAGTCCGTCCCGGGGCCTTTTCTGGTATTGACGCTCTGCTGTACATACATCACCGCGTCCATAGCGATGACCGTATAGCCCAGAGGCTTCTCGCTGGTGAGCGCCTCCACAGCCACATAGGCAAGCCCGTCACCGTTTTTGATTTCATAGTATTTGGCGTCTGAGGAGACTCCGGTAATGACTACCTCCGCGTCCCGCGCCAGCGTGCCGATGACCTGAGCATCCGCCAGATACCCGCCGTAAAGGTCTGCATCCATGGCTGCCCATGCGATGATGTTGTCCTTTGCGTTGATCTTAACCGCAGGCTCCTGTACCGGCTCCTCGACCTTAACAGCCGGCTGGGATTCTTCCTCCTGCTTGGATTCCGGCTCCCCGCTCTCTTCCCCTCCATTGCCGGACACATCCTGCGTCTGGTCTAAGGTATCTATGGTTTCCTGCCGCTTATTCCCGCATCCTGCCATAAGAGCCACCGCAAGCACCGCTGTGATCAGAAACTGCACCATTTTCTTTTTCATAACTTTTTCCTCCCATAATAAGTGGATGCACCAAGCCGAATCGCAGCGAAACATTGTTTGACAGGCGCGGGAAAATCTGCTGCAATAAAGACATAAAAAGAGGTACTGCCGATAGACGGGCAGTCCCCATAAAAATATCTTATCAGAAAAAGTCGAACGCTACAAACGTTTCCGACTTTTTGTTGATTTCTCATCGTGCAAGCACAAGCGCAAGGCTATGGACGGACAGATACAAAATCTTGCCGCGCCTCCGCCAACCGTCACCCAGACAGAAACCCTATGAGCATCTTCCTGTTTACAGCTCATACGGCGTTATCTGATACACGTAGTAATTGAGCCAATTACTATAGAGATTGTTGCTGTGGCTTCTCCACTGTAAAAGCGGCCTGCGCTCCGGGTCATCCTCCGGGAAATAGTTATAGGGAATCTGAATCGGCAGACCTTTCTGCAAATCCCGGAAATACTCGTTGCGGAGCGTATAGCGGTCATACTCCGGATGCCCGTTTACAAAAATCTTCCTGCCGCCCTCGGCGATCGCCAGAAACACTCCCGCCACCGGCGACTCCGCCAGCACCGTCAGCTCCTTACAGGCATGAATCGACTCCGCGGGCGTCTCCGTATGGCGGCTGTGCGGCGCCAGAAAAATGTCATCAAATCCGCGCACCAGCGGAACTTTTCGGTTGGAGACTTCATGCTCGTAGACGCCGAAGAGCTTGCGGGGGAGCTGCCGCTTGTTCAATCCGTAATAGTGATAGAGTCCCGCCTGCGCCGCCCAGCAGATATGCAGAGTGGAGGTCACATGCTCCTCGGCCCAATCCAGAATTTCACAGGTCTCCTTCCAATAATCCACCTCCTCGAAAGAGATATCTTCCACCGGCGCGCCGGTGACGATCATCCCGTCGTATTTCCGATCCCGGATCTCGTCCAGAGACGTATAAAATTTGTTCAGATGGCTGGCGGAAGTATTCTGGGAAATATGACTCTTGACATTCATGAACGTCACATCCACCTGCAACGGCGTATTGGAGAGCGCGCGCAGAAGCTGCAACTCCGTGTCCTGCTTGACAGGCATATTATTCAAAATCAGCACCTGCAGCGGACGAATGTCCTGATGCATCGCCCGGTTCTCATCCATGACAAATATATTTTCATTTTCCAGTATCTCTCTGGCCGGAAGATCCCGCTGTGTTTTGATCGGCATACTCTCTGTCTCCTCTCCGCTTTCTTATTTCACCTTGCACCGTCTATTACTCCTTCAGATAGCGCTCCAGAAACGCTTCCTCGGACACAATCTCCACGCCCAGCTCCTTGGCCTTTCGGTTTTTGGAGGAATTGGAAGCGATATCGTTGTTGATCAGACAGACCGTTTTGCCCGTGACGCTGCCCGTCACCTTGCCGCCCCGCTCCTCGATGGCCGCTTTCAAGGCGTCCCGGTTCTCATAATGCGCCAGACTTCCCGTGATGACAAAACTCATACCGGCCAGATTCTGCTCCGCCGCACCGGTCTGAGGCGCCTCCAGCGTAAGCTCCCGAAGCAGCGCATCCAGTCTGCCAAGATGCTCCTCATCCCGCATATACGATGCGATAGCGCCCGCCAGCACCTCACCCACCCCGTCGATCTCGCTCAGCTGCTCCTCGTCCGCCTGCTTGATCCGCTCCAGATCATAATCAAAAAATCTGCACAACGTCTTGGCGTTGGCCACGCCGATCCCTGCGATTCCCAGCCCGTAGAGCAGTCTGGGCAGCGTGGTGGTCCTGGCCGCCTCGATACTCGCGATCAGATTTTGATAGGATTTCTCACCGAATCCTTCCATCTGCGTAATTTCCTCGCGATACCGCGCCAGCTGGAACAAATCCGCGAATTCATGGATAAATCCTCTGTCGATCAATTTCTCCAGCGTGGCCTCGGACAGCCCGTCAATGTTGAGGGCGTCCCGGCTCACAAACAGCGTAAATCCCTTAATCTGCTTGGCCGCACACCGCTCGTTGGCACAGTAGAGGGACTGTACCTCGTTCACCTTCCGCAGCTGCGTGGGCTGCCCGCACACGGGACAGCTCCCCGGAATCTCCAGCGTATCGCTCCGGGTCAGATTCTCCGCAATCTGGGGAATGATCATATTGGCCTTAAAAACTCGGATCCTGTCGCCGATTCCCAGCTGCAGCCCCCTCACGATACTCACATTGTGTACGGAAGCCCGGCTCACGGTGGTTCCCTCCAGCTCGACCGGCTCAAAAACCGCCACCGGATTAATCAGTCCCGTCCGGCTGGCGCTCCATTCTATCTCCAGAAGAGTCGTCTCCCGCACCTCATCCGCCCACTTAAAGGCGATGGAATCCCGGGGAAACTTAGCGGTTCTCCCCAGAGACAGTCCGAATGCGATGTCCTCATAAGTCAGAACCAGCCCGTCGGAGGGGATGTCATAAGTCCGGATTTTCTCCTCAAAAAAGTCGATTCTCTCCAAGAGATTCTCAGGCTCCACCCGGTAATGTTCCACCACTTGAAAGCCCTGTTTTGCCAGAAATGCAAACTGTTCCAGACGGGAATTATGGAAATCCACATCCTCCGCCCGCACCAGACTGAACGCATAAAACTGCACGTTCCTGCCCGCGGTGATCTCGCTGTTTAACTGCCGCACGGAACCGCTGCAGAGATTTCTCGGATTTTTATATTTCGCCGCCTCGTCCGCAATCTCCTGATTCATCCTCTCAAAATCGGAGTAACTGATGACGGCCTCGCCCCGCAGCACCAGCTCCCCGCCATATGCAATCCGCAGAGGCAGATTCTTGAATGTCCGCGCATTTGCGGTAATCACTTCGCCAATCTCGCCGTTTCCCCGCGTCACCGCCTTTGCCAGCTCGCCCCCGCGGTAGGTCAGAACAACGGTCAGCCCGTCCAATTTCCAGCTTAAAACCGCGCTCTTTCCCTGCAGCCAGCTCTTTAGTTCCTCCCGCTCCTTGGTCTTGCCCAAAGACAACATGGGAGATTCATGACGCTCCTTGGGCAGTTCCTCCACCGCCTCGTATCCCACCTGCACGGTGGGACTGTTCGCCAGCACGATTCCCGTGCGCTCCTCCAATGCCGCAAGCTCGTCATAGAGCGCGTCATACTCATAGTTGCTCATGATCTCCCGATCCTCAGCATAGTAGGCTCCGGCCGCCCGGTTCAACGTTTCCACCAGATATTTGATCCTTTGGATCTGATTGTCCTGATTGTCTTGATTGTCTTGATTGTCTTGATTGTCTTGATTCTCCTGCATTCTGTCCTCCCGCATCCCGCCGTTTCTTATCCGCAGCTCACTCATCCGCCAGAATCCCCGCCAGTTCGTACAGTTCCCGGCGTTCCGCCCCTGTGATCTCCCTAAAGGCTCCCGGCTTTAGATCCCCCAGCAAAATATTCATCACCCGGACCCGCTTGATGCCGCGCACCCGAAACCCAAGTTCCCCGCACATGCGGCGGATCTGCCGGTTCAGCCCCTGCGTCAGCACGATCCGGAAGGTGTACTTCCCAATCTGTGCGATCTCACAGGATCTCGTGGCGGTCTTGAGTTCCCGCAGATAAATGCCCTGCGTCATTTTATTCAAAAAAACATCTGTTATCATTTTGTCAACCCGGACGATATACTCCTTCTCATGGCCGTTTGCCCCGCGCATCATGGCGTCTATCAACTGCCCGTCGTTGCTCAGAAGCAGAAGTCCCTCCGAATCCTTATCCAGCCGCCCCGCATAGGTGACTCGAACCGGATATTTTATTACATCCGTTATTTTTCGTTCCGCATGTCTGTCCCGCTCCGTACAGGTGACGCCCGCAGGCTTGTAAAAAGCCAGCACCACGCTCGACGGCATGACCCGCCCCACGTCCCTTTCGTCCACAAGCACCCGATCCTCCCCGGACACACGCTCCCCCGTCCGCGCGGGACGTCCGTTTACGGATACCCTGCCGGATGCAATCAACCCGTCCGCATCCCGTCTGGAACAGACGCCGCACCGGGCCAAATATTGATTCAGCCGCATAGTCTCCGCCCGTTCCCCGTTCCCGCCGTTCGTCCTCATAACATTCCCACTCCTCCGACCGTCACAGGCCGCCCGCTTTCTCCGTCCGAAAACCCTTAGATACTAATTTACCATTGATTCAAAACCTTGTAAATAAAAACTTGACCGCCGCACGCCCGAACATGCCTGCTCTTTAGCGCGCACACCGTGAATACGCACTCAACACACATTCAAAATCCATGCGCAGTACAGCCTCTGAAACGGATTCATCTGCCCGCACAGCTCCTCCACGGCTTTCCCGTAGAACAAATAGACGCTCCGGCGCTCCTCCTCTTCCAGCGGACGCTCCGGTCCATAGGCCGCTTCCCGCACAATGCGCAGAAACGCCGCCGTCTCCTCTGCCGTCACAGAAGAAAGCGCTCCCGAAAGTTTCTCTTCAAAATCCTCCTCCACACCCGTATATCCGGCCAGCTCCGCCCTCATGTGCAGAAGTTTTAACAAACGGTAAAAGAGCTGTCTGGGATCCGCCTTCTGCAATCTGCGCCTGTTCCACCTGCGCCGAAACCACACCCCTGCCGCCAGACCTGCAGCCACAGCCCCGGCGCCGAGCATCAACAATCCGGGGTCTGTACTCCCGCCGGCTTGGCCGCCTTCTGTCCCCTCCGCTTCCTCATCCTCATCCTCTTGGTCTTCCTGTTCCTCTTGCGCCTCGTCCTCTTCCTCGTCCTCCGCTTCGTCCTCTTCCTCGCCTTCTTCGTCCTCTTCCTCGTCCTCTTCTCCGGCGTCCTGCGCTCCCGGCTGGCCGCCTTCCGCACCGCCCGCCGCCGCTCTGACCCGCTCCGGCATCATCCATTCCGCCCCGGACAGTTCCGCCGCATAATAGACTAACGGCGTCATCTCCACGGGCCTCCAGCCAAAGTCCTCCGAATAAATTTCCACCCATGCATGGCGTCTGTAATCGTTCAGAGACGCCGCATAGGTACCGTCCTCCTGCCGCTCAAAATCTTCCGGATACGCCACATATCCCGACACATACCGGGCCGGGACGCCGTACAGGCGGTACATCAACACCGCCGCAGAGGCATAATGCATACAATATCCCTTTTTATTTTCAAACATGAAATATTCGATCACATCCTCGTTCACAGGCGTATTACCGGGCGTTCTGGTGTAAACCGTGTCCGCCTGCAGCGTCTCTCGGATAAAATCGGTCACCTCGTCCTCCGAGGAAAGCTCGTTCTCTTTGCAGAGCGCCGCCAGCCGGGGAATCCGCTTCTCCGGCACCTGCAGATACGTCTTCTGCGCATAATAGTCATATCCGCCCCGCACCTGCTCCATCGTTCTGGGGAACCACGCCCGGCTCTCATTGATCGCAGCGGCGTCCATGTCAGCAAATTCGTAATAAAAATAAGTATCGACCGTCAGTCCCTCCTCCGGCCGGTAAAACTGCCCCGCACTGGTCGCATAAAACGAAAAATACGGCGCATACTGCCTCGATCTTGCATCCCGCCTCTTCAGAACGGCCTTCCTGACTCCCTCCTGCGAAAGATTCTGCCCCAGAACCATCTTTGTCCAGTCATGCATACTCCCGTAGTTTAACAGAAAATACAGATTATCATGCATTCCCTTCATCGACGACGCAGCGCTGTACTGAAGCAAATCCGAATATTGGCTGTAAAAAGAATCCTCCTGCGCCTCCGCCCACCGGCTGCCCTGATAATCCGCTCCCACATAGCCCCTCATATAAAGCGGCTCCGTGGGTTTCTGATCCAGAGCCACATCCAGATCCACTGTCCCGCTGCAATAGCTGTTGCCGCGGCTGACGATTCCGTTTTCAAACCAGCCTTCCCCCACAGCGTCATCGCCATACCAGCCGCTCAAGGAGTGATCGATCCCAAAAATCCGCTCCGTGACCGCCTCTTCCCCGCCATAGCCCAACACGGCTCCCGCCGTCAGACAGACTGCGGCGACCGCCCCTGCTCCGAACACCGCCTGATGCTTATTCCATGCCCTCGCGCTCACAAAAGAACAGAACAGAAGGCATAAATCCTGCCAGGTGAGGGAAATATGCAGGACGGGACACAAAAGCACCGCCACAGCCGAGAACAGATACAGCAAACCGTAGGCTCTGGTCCACAGCAGCGTCCACAGCGCACAGCAGAGCAGCAGCGCGCGGCCGCCCACCGGTTCTCCTTCGTAGAAGAAAGTGACCAGCGCGCGCACGATTCCGTAAGATCCCAACACTCCGCCCAGATAAGGCACCAGCCGCCACGCATACCGCCTCATGGTATCACCACCTTCTGCTCCGCAATCTCCTGCCTGTACCGTTCTAAAGAAAAACGTTTCAACACAAGCGCCGCTCCGCCCTCATAGGACAGCCGCAGATCCGCATCCAGCTGCAGAACCGCCCTGCCGATATGGGCGTTTTTCTCCTCCCGGTAGGTCTTTTCATCCATCTTTTCCGCCGGAATCCACCCCGCTTCATATAAACGCGGCAGAATCACACGATACTGCTCCGCGTCCGAAACCCGCTCTTCCGCCCACGTTTTCCGATTCCAGTCGAACCAATACAGATACAGGCTGTCATACTTCTCCAAAATTCCCAGAAACAACGCCAGAAAAATCTCATAAAACGCATCCCGCCGCTGCAAATCCGGATTTTCCCGCTCTGTCAGATCCAAAAACAGGCCTACTCTGCGCGCGTCTGCCTTGCTGTATTCCTTCACCCACAGCTCATCGCTTCTGGCGCTGAGCTTCCAGTGAATATTTTTCATGGAATCACCGGACTGATATTCCCGGTACTGCCACACCTCCCGCACATCGTTTCCCACCATGGGAAGCGGCGTCTGATCCATACCGGACGCCTGTGCGGTCTCCCCCTGCGCCGTCTCCACCCGCAGCGGGTTCTGAGGCGGGAAAACCGGAATCCGCAGGATCTGCCTCTTCCGGTTCTGCCCGGCTTTCCTCCGAAACAGCCGCATGGGATCCCATATCCACATTCCTCTCAATTCTAGCTCCACAAACCCACAGTGCGGGGCTGAAATCTCAAATTCCACACGCTCTCTGCCGCCGCCCTTCACCTGACCCGACAGTCTCCGTCTGCCCTTATGCTCTCCCTGCGTCCAGCGCACCTGTGCGCTCCAGAACCAGACCGGCATCCTGCCCCGGTTCTCCACCTGCAGGAAACAGGCCAGACCGCTCCCCTGCCGCAGCCCGTTCCCGCCGGGCAGCAGCATACCGCCGCATTGTCCGGGCAGCCACAGCGCGGCTGCCGCCATAACCGCAAACAGCGCCGCCTCCGCAAATCCGGCAAACAGCCCGGTCGCCGCATGGTACATTCCCCCGATATACAGTGTGGCCGCCGCCGTTACCAATAACAAGATACCTCTCATGACAAACCTCTATTTTTTCCCCATATCCGGCTTCTTCACTTGTTCCAGAAGTTCTCCGAGTACCTGCCCCACGGTCACGCCCTCCATCCGGGCAGCCATCGTCAAAAACACCCGATGCGCCGCCACATAAGGAAACTGCTGCGCCACGTCCGCAGGCGTCACAAAGGCATTGCCGGAGAGCCAGGCCGCCGCCTTGGACATCTTCACCAGCGCCAAAGTTCCCCGGGGACTCACCCCCTGTTCCACATGGGGATGCTTCCTGCTTTGAGCCGCCAATTCCACCGCATAACGGTACACCTCGTCCTTCACAAACACCTGCTCCACCTCGGTCTGCATCCGCAGAAATCGCTCCCTGTCCGTCACCGCCTCGACCTGCGCGGTCAGATTGTTCCAACCGCCCGCCTTCGCCATCTCTACCTCGCTCTCAAAATCCGGATACCCCATGGACATCGAAATCATAAACCTGTCCATCTGTGCGGGCGGAAGCGGCTGCGTTCCCGCGGTTCCCAGCGGATTCTGCGTGGCGATCACCAAAAACGGCGGCGGCAGCGCCCTCGTCGCGCCCTCCACCGTCACCTGCTGTTCCTGCATGGCCTCCAGCAGCGCCGACTGAGTCTTGGGTGTGGTGCGGTTGATCTCATCCGCCAGAAGCAGGTTGCAGAATACCGCTCCCTTCTGATACACAAAATCGCCCTTGTCCTTCCGATAAACCGAAAACCCGGTGAGATCCGAGGGCATCACGTCCGGCGTAAACTGCACCCGTTTCCACTCAAGCCCCATCGTCTTGGCAAACACAAGAGCCATCGTCGTCTTTCCCACGCCGGGAATATCCTCCAGCAGGATATGGCCGCCCGCCAAAAAGGCCGCCAGCGTTTCCCTGATCACCTGCTCCTTGCCGAAAATATGGCGGTTTACCTGTTCCGCCACCTGAAGCGCCTGTTCTCTGTAACTCTCCATGTACTTCTTTATAACCTCCCGCAACACGATTTTCTATTTATGATTTCCTGTCTTCCCACGGCGGCCGCGCCTCCGTCACTCCTCCTCGTAACGCTCCAATTCCTCCAGAAGCATCACTTTTGGAATCCCGTTTCCCTCCGTCAGCCCCCGCTTGGCCGTTCGGTCTGCCAGCTCGTTATATTTCACATTGCTGTGAGCCGTCACCTTCGTGAAGAAAATGCAGATCTCCTGCCCCCACCGGCGCATGGACTGTGCATACTTCTGCGTCAGTTCCGTTTTACTCCGCCAGCTCCCGGTGACCCACTTCTCTATCCCCTCATAATCATAACACAATTCCACTTCCGCATAACCGTTGCGCATCGCCGTGCGCACCGCATACATCGCCCCCAGCATCTCGCCCGTCACATTGCGGTGCTGCAGAGACTCCGGATTGTCCCCGTTTCCGTAGGCCAGACGGATTTCCCCCGCAGGCGGCAGGAACACACAGCCGAACGCATACTTTTTCAGACTGTCTTGATAACTTCCGTCCACATAGACCAACAGCCTGTCCCCTGCAGGTTTGGCCGCAACGTCCGTCTCGTCCGCTGCTAACCGTCCTAACCTTTCCGCAGAGTCTGCCCCCTCACCGGAAGACACCGCCCCGGCAGCGTCCAGATAGGACTCCGCCTCCGCCCGCGTGGAAAACCCTTTATACTGCGCGCCGGGGAAACCGTCCACGGACGCTCTGCACGCATCCCAGCTGTCCAAAATCCCCGTCGTTTTCCCGGTTTTCACCGCATAGAATTTCTTGGCCGCCACGAACCGCTTCCTCCTCTTTGCACAGACGCCGCAATGCCCGCAGTCTGCGGGACATCCTGCCTCTGTTTTGATTTGATTATGCCAATAGTCACGACAATAGTCATGACAACAGTCACGACAATAGTCACGACAAGAGTCATGACAAGAGTCATGATTACCATTATTCTACCATCATCGGGCGCAAATTCAAAGAGATTTTCTAACGGATTACTTATTTTATAGCTTGTTATAGCTTGTTATAGCTTGTTGTAGCTCGTTATAGCTTGCTGCAATATTTTTATAGATCAATTTGTGACCGGGTCATGGCGCAAAAAAGCCGCCCGGACGATTGGAAAGCGCCAGACGGCAATTTTTGATTGTTAATTATTAATTTTTATTTTCTGATTCCTCGTTTTCTGATCTTTTATTATTTGATCTCTTATTTCCTGATCTATTGTTTTTGATCTATTGTTTTTGATCTATTATTTCCTGATCTCTTGTTTTCTGCTCTCTTGTTTTATTCAATTATCATTGTACTTTCTGTGCAGGAAGAGCTTTATCACACCCTGTATGGCAGCCCACGCGACTCCCGCAACCGCCCATATAATCAAGGTAATCGCCCATCTGCGGCTCAAGAAAGAGTAGAGCAGATAAAATACCAACACGACGCACCAGTATACGCTGGCAATCGGAGCAATCCTGCGCTGAAACTTTTTGTTTTCCGCCGTATACTCTCCGATCTGGAGCAGCTTGTCAAAACTCCCGTAATTGATTCCCGCCCAGACGAATAAATACACCGCGCCAGCCACCATCACGAGCAGGAAACAGGAACAGGCAACCAGCACCCACTCTTCCAATTCCGCCATGCCCGCAAGGCACAGCGGAATCGGACTCAGGATACAGATTCCCACGCCCACCGCAATGCAGACCGCAAAAGTACCCGCAAAACTCTCCTTGCGCTTGGCGGCAATTCCGTCCACGCCATATCCCGGCACAATCTCCCTCTCCTCCAGATACGACCACTTGTCATAATGCAATCCCTGCAGAATAAAGATGGCCACAGCGACGGCGATCATCACCAGAAGCACCACCAGTCCGACGCCCGCCGCCATCACTTCCGTGAGATGCAGCCAGCCCGCATCTGCCATTCCTGCAAGTAGGATCAGCGCAACCGGCGAGAGGATGCACAATGCCACCCCCAGCCCGATCATCCGGGCAAACGTCCTCGTTTCTGTTAGGAACTCCTCCGCCTCCTCGACGGACACCGTGCGCCCGGCTTCCTCCCGCTCCTCCGAGACCAATCCCTCTTCGGCGTCCAGCGCTTCGTTCTCCTCCTTCAATAAGTAGTCCGTACTCACCCCGAACAGACTGCTCAATTTAATGATTTTATCCAGATCCGGTATGGAGGCGCCGCTCTCCCACTTGGACACGGACTGTCTGGAGATATCCAGCCGCTCGGCCAGATCCTCCTGCGACCAGCCGTTCCGTTTCCTCAGCATTATGATTTTATCCGCCAATATCATTTTTGCTCCCTTCCGCCCCGTCTAGGGCATCCCTGTGATTTATCGTAACTTAATCATATCAAAACGGGCGGTTGGCAGCCACCAATTATACTGTATTTTTTGTCAACCGGCGGTTGCGTGCCTAGTAATGTCGTAAAATCCAACGTGATATTTGACAGCATCTTACCTCATATTTACACATATTTGGCATCCTCTGCCGCCACCGAAAGCTTTGACCCTGATTGAAAATCGTAAACCGCTGATTCAGGCTTGATATTACTGCTCATCAGCTCTGCCTGTTTAATCACAATGTCGATAGCTCCTTTTGTTTTCTCTGGCGGATACTTATACTTTCTCAAAAGATGTTTTACCTGCGTTCTCATATAAGCGCGTGCAGATTCCTTTTTATCCCAGTCAACAGTCCTGCTCCTACGTATTAATTCCGTCAATTCCTGTGCCATTTCTACCAAAATCTCATCCTGCATCTTTGTGAGGACTTCGGGATCTGCTGCCAACGCATCATAAAAAGCCAGTTCCTCTATTGACAACCCCTTTTCCTCTCCAGTTCTATAAGCTTCTGCCATTTCCTTTGACAGATTCAATAATTCCTCAATTACTTCGGCACTGGTAATCATTCTGTTATTGTACATTTTTAATAAACCCTGCATTTTCTCCGAAAAAAGCTGTGATTTCACAACTCCGGTTTTCGCAAATACACGGATATTATCCTCCAGCAATCTCCGCAGCATCTCTGCAGCAATATTTTTATGCTTCATCCTGCGGATTTTCGCCATATATTCCTCTGACAAAATAGAAATTTCCGGATTCTTTGTCCCCGCCTGCGCAAATATATTGTATACGCCATCTTGCTCTATCGCCTGTTCGAGCAAAGTCATAATCCTAGAATTAATTTCATTTGAGGTGATACCTGCCCTTCCCCCGTATTTACAGAGTCCTGCTTTTACACTCTTAAAAAACTCTATCTCCTGTTTTGTTTCTTGGTCAAGCAAACTCCGACACAGCGTTTCTGCCTGACTAAGCGCGGTAGCTTCCTTGATGTATTCCTTTTTCTCGTCTTCCTCAAATTCAAGCGCAAAATTTACGCCATCTGCAATGACAGACAGACGCGCTGCATCTGAATCGCCAAAAAATGTTGAATAGTCAAATCCATAGAAGAAATCACGCATAATTTCCAATTTCGCCATAGCAATGGAATACGCCTGCCCCAAGTCAGGAATCTTATCCTGATCCCTTTTGGTATACTGACTTAAGGCAGTCTTCAACTCCGCCGCCATACCGATATAATCGACAATCAGCCCTGCTTCCTTGTCCTTATACACCCTGTTTACACGTGCAATCGCCTGCATTAGATTGTGCCCCTTCATCGGTTTATCAATATACATAGTTGCCATTGACGGCACATCAAAACCAGTCAGCCACATATCCACCACAATAGCAATCTTGAACTCACTCTTTTCATCTTTAAATTCAATCATAAGCTGGTCACGATATGCCTTATTGCCAATAATATCATGCCATTCTTCGTCATCCTTGTTACTGGAAGTCAGGACTACCTTAATCTTATTTTTCCATTCCGGACGCTTTTCCAAAATGATTTTATACAACTGAATCGCTATCCTACGAGTCATACATACAATCATTGCTTTACCTGTAAGCACATACTGCCTGTCCTCATAATGCGCAATTATGTCATCAGCCAACAGGCTCAACCGCTCCTTGGAACCAATGATTGCCTCTATAGAGGACAGGTCGGATTTGGATTTCTCTATTGCAGCCTCGGACGCTTCTGCCGCCAGTCTATCATATTCTGCATCTATTTTTTTCAACAAATCTACATTCAATTTTATTTTGGCGGTGCGGTTTTCATAATAAATAGGCACAGTTGCGCCATCTTCAACCGCCTGTGTCATATCATAGATATCTATGTAATCCCCAAACACTTCGACTGTGGATTTATCGTCAAAATCAATCGGTGTTCCGGTAAATCCTATAAAGGTGGCATTCGGGAGCGAATCCCGCATATACTTTGCCATTCCATACTTCCACTCGCCAGTTTCCCTGTCCAGCTTGCCTTCCAGTCCATACTGTGACCTGTGCGCCTCGTCAGCCATAAAGATAATATTATTTCGTTCACTTAAAACTTCCGTACTTTCTTCAAACTTCTGAATCGTGGTAAATATAATTCCACCCGCATGAACCCGCAATAAATCTTTTAAATGCTCCCTGCTCACGGCTTGCTTAGGCGTCTGCCGCAAGAGCAATTTTGAACTGGCGCAGAATGTACCAAAAAGCTGATTATCCAAATCATTGCGGTCTGTAAGGACAACGATTGTCGGATTATGAAACACAGGATTGCTGACGATGCAGCCTGTATAAAACACCATGGACAGACTTTTTCCGCTCCCTTGCGTATGCCATACCACTCCAACCTTACGACTATTTTCGTCCAAAGATGTCTTTGTTCGTTCTACCGCTTTCCTGACTGCAAAATACTGATGATATCCTGCCATGATTTTTATTGTCTTTCCCTTATTGTCTTGGAACACGATAAAATTACGAAGAATGTCCAATATCCTTTCTTTCGGGAACACCCCATTGATAAGCGTTGTGAAGTAATTTACACCCGAATCCTCCGGTCTTTCTCCATTTTCCGATTTCCATGTCATGTACCGTGTAAAATCGGAAGTGATTGTTCCCACCCTTGTATCCAAGCCGTCGCTGATGACATTAAAAGCATTGTAATAAAACAGCGAAGGGATATCCAACTGATAATTTCTAATCTGTTTATAAGCATCTTCTATCGTTGTATCGGCATTGACCATATTTTTTAATTCAAAAAGCACCATCGGAATACCATTGACAAAAACGAGTACATCCGGTCTTTTGTTCTTGTACTCTATAATCGTGTACTGATTAATCACCTTAAAGTCATTTAATTCCGGAGTCTCAAAATCAATCAGATGCACTGTGAAGGTTGCAGGCTCGCCTTGCAAGCGATAGGGAATCGCTACACCCTCAACCAGATATTTGTGGAAGGCGGCATTCATATCTTCTAACTTAAGCAGTCCGAGATTCTTTATTGTTTTGTAGGCTTCTTCTATGATCTCATCAGTAATGCCCTGATTCACTTTTCGCATAGCAATATCGAAGTAGTCCTTGAGAATCACTTCATGATAATCTCTGTCAATGTCTGGTCCGTAGAGATGCTCATACCCTTTCTGCTGTAATTCTGATATGATAACCTGCTCCAGTGTGTTTTCATTAATTGACATAATACAGTACCCTTTCTTCGACATGCGCCAAAAAGCTATAAAAAAGGACGAAACCCCCATATGGATGTCTGCCCTTGCATTGAAATATTCTTTACTTATTTTCTTGCATACTGTCAGCCATCTCTATCCATGTTGCAGGTGTCATAACAGGTAGAAAAGCATCCTGATAATCTTTACAGTTCACTGTGACAATATAGTCCATCAGGCTGTTTTTCCCCGCCATGTACTGAACGCAGTCCTCAAAGTCTTTCCACTTTTG
>JAMPGV010000065.1 GCA_023663735.1 Muribaculum sp.
ATAAAATTTTCAATGTTCTTTAAAATTTAGCTTGACTTTTTATTTGCAGGCTCATATTTTTAATCTCTTATTCTACATCCTTTATTTTATATCTGAATCCCTTATCTGAAATCCTTTTTCTAAAGCCCTGATCTGAACCTTTTCCGAACTCTTATTTGAATCCCTTTTCTGGATCCTTTTTCTAAAGCCTTAATCCGAACCCCTTTTCCGAAGCCCTTTTCTAAAACCCTAATCCGAACCCCTTTTTCCGAACCCCTTTTCTAAAACCCCAATCCGAACCCTTTTATCTGAAGCCCTTTTCTAAAACCCTAATCCGAACCCTTTTCTGAATCTCTGACCTGAATCCCTTGTCCATTTTCGCAATCCGAATTGTGCAGATGTATCTTCCATACGCAGACCCTAGCGAACCGCCGGCACTTAGACGTTGTCCTCTAACGTCTTATGTGCAGCTGCGGTGAGGTGGGAGCGCAAGCGGGTCTGCCTATGGAAAATACATCTGCGCAATGACCCTTTGCCCCTTTGCCCCTTTTGCAAACGATTACCCCTTGTCGCAAACAACGCCCCTCTACCAACCCAAAAATCTACACAATTACCTATCATTCAGATTACTTTATCTGACGAAACTTGTCAATCAACAACTTATGTTGTATGATAAAAATAGTCAATCGCTAGAATCCGGCTGGGACGCGCATACTAAGGAAGCGCTGATGAAATCAGTGTTTCCCTAAACAACAACCACAACAGGACGGTTTACATGAATCCTTTCTCAACTGATACAAAGAAAAAGAATCTTCGTTCCCAACGGATGCGGCTCCACGCCGCAGCCGCTTTTTGTGCGGCCTGTCTGTGCGCGGCTTCCGTGAATGCCACGGTATACGCCGCTCCTTCCGTCTCCGTGCGGGAACAGAATATCGCCGCCAATCAGGCGCTCCCGGTGGAGTCCAACGAAGTCGCCAACTGGCCCACCGGCCCGATCGTCAGCGCCGAATCCGCCATTTTGATGGAACTGGAAACCGGTGTGATTCTCTATGAAAAAAATATCCACGCCAAAGAATATCCCGCCAGCACCACCAAACTCCTCACCACGCTGATCGCCGTGGAAGAATGCTCTCTGGATGAAACGGTGACGTTCTCCCACGAAGCGGTGTACGGCATTCCCCCGGGAAGCAACCACGTGGCCATGAACGAGGGCGATACCCTGACCATGGAGAAATGCCTGCAGGCCATTCTCATCCGCTCCGCCAATGAGGTTTCCTATGCGGTGGCCGAACACATCGGCGGAAGCTGGGACAGCTTTGCCCAAATGATGAACGACCGAGCCGCCGAACTGGGCTGTCAGGACTCCCATTTTACCAATCCCAACGGCCTGCCGGACGAAAACCACTACACCAGCGCCTATGATCTGGCGATGATCGGAAGAGCTTTTTTCTCCAATGAGATGCTCTGCCAGATCACCCAGATGCCCCTTCTGTACCTGACCAAGAAAAACGGGAAGCTGGTGGACGCCAATCAGATGGAACTTCTGCCGGGCAAACGGTATGCCTACAATTATCTGGTGGGATGCAAGACCGGATACACTGACGACGCCCGCAGCTGTCTGGTCTCCTGTGCGGAGAAAGACGGCATGAAGCTGATCTGCGTGGTACTCAAGGACGAATCTCCCAATCATTACGAGGACACGCTGGCGCTGTTCAACTACGGCTTCGGCAATTTTGAAAAAGCCAATATCTCGCAGACCGAGACCAAATATAATATCGAAAACACGGGATTTTACAGTGACAACGATATCTTCGGCAACTCCAAACCGATTCTCACCCTGAATCGGGACGACTGCGTCATACTGCCCAAAACCGTTGACTTTCAAGACTTGGATTCCCAGATCTCCTACACCACGGAGAATCCCAATCAGGCCGCCGTCATCCATTACAGCTATCACGGAGTCCCCATCGGTTCGGCCTCCGTGGATCTGGCCACCGGGGAAAAAGGTACTTATTCCTTCGATCCCATCCAAGAGCCGGAGGAACAGGAAGAAAAATCCGGCCTGCCCGCCGTCATTTTTATCAATGTGTTGAAAGTACTGCTCTGGTGCGCGGGAATCGCCGCCGTATCGCTTCTGGTTTTCTTCCTCTATAAAACCTACCGGAATTATCGCACCAGACACCCGAACAATCGGCGGACTTGGAAAAAAGAACGCAGAAAACAGCATGTCCATCCCCGCCAGAGAGCCAATGCGCAGCTTGCCCGGAGACAGCGGGAAATCCGGCAGGCCAAACGCCGCCAGAAGAAGACAAAACCGCTCTTTAGGGCATCCGGCCCAAGGTTTCAAAAATAAGCTTCACGGTTTCTTGGGTCCGCTATCATGCGGTTTATGGTATTCCTTTGCCCGAAGTCTGCGGTTTTTCAACTCTTCCGCTGTTTCGTCGCTGATCAGCTTTGTGGTTTTCACCACATAGACGCCCCCCGCATCCGTTTTCCGAATCCGGATTTTCCCTTTCAGATAGCCGTGTTTCTCACAATAGGCCAGACAATAGTAATGTCTGCCGTTCGCCGTAAACCACTTGATCTTCTTGCGCAGATTCCTGTGGCAGAGATAGCATTTGCTCGAACTCACTTCCCTGTCCGCAAAGGCCGCCGCCTTGTCCGCAAATTCCCGGGAGATAAACTTGGCGTAGGTGTCAAACTGCGCCTTCACCTCGTCCTCCCGGCTCTTGGGTACATGGAAGAGGTCATAGGACAGGTTCCTCAGAAGCTCCGGTTCCCTCTCGATCATATGCACAAAAACCTTGGCTGTATAGTAGGCGTCGCTGAACGCCCGGTGGAACGGAATGTCCTTCTCCACCTCCAGAAAATCCACCGCAGACTCCAGCGCTCTGCGGTTCTTCCTGTCCTCATAGGCAATGGCAAAAAGTTTCTGCACATCCAAATAGGGCAGGGGTTTATCCGACAACGGTGTCATATTGTGGAACTGCATATTCCGCTGCAGCTCCGTCAGATCTGCGCCGCCCCATGTGCAGAAGAGATACTCCTCCGTCCCACACCAGTCCAGAAACCGCTCCATTACTTCCCGGAAGGCTTTGCCCCGCTCCAGTTCCTGCATCTGCATATGAATCAATTTGCTGGTGACATGGTGCATCTCATGATAGACCACAGGTTTCACCAGTTCGCTGAACTCGCTAATCATGACACAATCGTCATTTACCTTGATCGCACCGATCTCTATGATCTCAAAAGGGAGGCGCTCCGCCTCCGGCTCCATACCGGTATTGCTCTGGTTCCATTCCAGATCTAATACGATATAATTCATCCGGTCACTCCTCAATTATCCGTTTCTTCTTAGGCGATTGCAAAACGCTCATTTTGGAAAGTGTCATTGTGCAAATTGCACATTCGGATTACCTAAATTGGAGTTTCGCAAACACCTACGTTTCTTCTATACACATTGCGTTATATGCATTGCGTTATGCGCATTGTGTTATACACATTGGCGTTCAACCAACAGATTCCGCCCCTCGCGCGTCCACTCCTGCCCGGAGGATCGGCAGCGCCAGATCCAGCACTTCCTCATGCCAGCAATGTCCGCCCTCCCGGATATCATGAATGGGATAGGCTTCCTCCCCATACAGGCGATAGGCGGCGCGCACGGTATCCATCTGTTCGTACACATTCTCCAGTCCTCGAGGACCGTTTAAATGATCGTCCCTGCAGGACTGGATCGCCACAGGTCTGGGCGCAATCAGCGAAGCGATGTCGCCCATGTCAAAATGCTCCCACAGATGCGGCACATAGTTGCAGTTACAATTCCCGTTCAAAATCATCAAAGCGTCTTTATATCCGTAGAGATATCCGCTGATAATGCACTGTCTGACACGCTCGTCCAGTGCGGACAGCCACAGAACCTGCATACCGCCGCCGGAAAACCCCACGGCTCCCAGCGTATCCGTATCCCATTCCCCTCTCTCGTAGACATAATCAATCAGCCGCATGGCGTCCCATGTACACATACCCGCCACCGTCTCTCCCAGCGGTTCCGCCATATGCGCCAGATGAAAACAGCTGCTGGTGAGAAACGCTTTCTCGTCCCCGGGCGTCTGCATTTTCTCGTCCCTGCGCTCGCCGAATCCCCGGCAGTCGGGACAGAGCGCCACATAGCCCCGCCTTGCAAGCTGCATCCCATAATCATAATGAAAAAATTTGATTTTGTCCATCACCGCGGGAATGTCATAACAACCCGCCACTGAATATTTTCCCGCACCCTGATGCCCCGGCAGCGCAAGGAAACATTGCTGCTTTTCCTCGCCCTCATGGGGCGGAATCAGGATATACATGGGCATCCATGTGTCCGGCTCCACCTGAATCCGCACTTTCTCCCGCATGATGCCGTCCGCCAGCGTGACACGTTCCTCCGTCACAGGCTCCAGCGGGCAGTTCTCCATATATTTCATGCCCAGAAGCTCCCGGAGCGTCCCCTTGGTACGCTCTCTCCACGCCTCAAATTCCGTCAAGGTACTTCCGGTAAACGCATCCTGTCTCGCATATTTGTCAAATTTTCCAAGCATTCCCCGCAGGGAACCGTAAAACTTGGGAATCTCGATAATTCTGTCCGTACCGTCCATTTCCGCCCTCCATACGCAGCTGTCCGCCGTCTGCCCTCCGCAATCCGGCCGCTCCATCCAATCCATTCAATTCCTGCTGTCGTTTTTACGGATTCTGCCTCATAGTCTGCGGGAACCGCCGCTCCATCCAGTTCGCCGCAAGCTCCACCCAAGTGGCGCATTCCTCTTGGACATGCCTGCCGTCCGCAGTGGCCGTGAGAGGCGTGGCCAGCGCCAGTCCGTGACATCCCTTGGGATACAGATGATACTCCACGGGAATCCCCGCCCTGCGCATTGCGCCGACCAGCAGAAGCGAATTCTCCATAGGGACGGAAGCGTCCTCGAAAGTCCCCCAGATAAAGGCCTCCGGCGTCTTCTCACTCACCTGATGCTCCAGAGACAGCTTCGCTCTCAGCTCCTCCTGCCCGTCCCCCAGCAAAGTCTCGAAAGAACCATTATGGGCGAACGGCCCCGAAGTGATGACCGGATAACACAGAATCATGCCGTTTGGCTGCAGCAGGCCGTGTTCTTCCGCGGAAAGCCCCATCTTTCCGGCCAGAAACGCCTCATCCCAGAACATCCCCAGACACGCCGCCAGATGCCCTCCGGCGGAACACCCCTGCACAATGATCCGGTCTGCGTCCACATGCCATTCTTCGGCATTTCTGCGGATCAGCAGAATGGAAGAGGCAAGCTCCAAAAGAGCCGTGGGATATTTGGCCGGCGCACAGGAATACCGCAGAACCGCCGCGTGATATCCCATTGCCAGAAATGCCAGCGCAATCGGCTCCGCCTCGCGGTCCGAGGTATGACCGTACCCGCCTCCGGGACAGATCAGCACAAGCGGTCTCCTGTCAACGGCCATATTTTCGGAAAAATCTTGAATATAGGTAATCAACCGGGCGTCGGGCAGAGACCCTTCCGCCTGAATCGGGTAAATTTGGTGAATCATACGGCACCTCCTTAATAAGCTCTGCCCCAGTATACCATTTTCTTCGCAGGTTTCCCACAGCAGACGCACTCCTCGGCAATTTCCTCCTGCTCAAACGGCATACAGCGGCTGGTGACGGAAAGCTCCTCCTTGATCCGATCCTCGCATTCCTGACAGCCGCACCACATGGCTTTCACGAAACCGGACTTCTCCGCAAACAGTTTCCGGAACTCCTCCATGTTGTGCGCCACATAGGTATGTTCGTCCCGATGGACGCGGGCGCGTTCGAGCATCTCCCTCTGCATCCGTTCCAGAATCTCTCCCATGCGGCTCTCCAACTCGTCCAGAGACACCTCCGTCTTCTCTCTGGTGTCGCGTCGGCACACGACGCACCGACCCGCCTCAATATCCTTGGGGCCGATTTCCACGCGAACGGGATAACCGCGCATCTCCGCCTCCGCAAATTTGTAACCCGGCGTTTTATCCGTATCGTCCACTTTCACCCGGAACCCTGTCCGCAAGCGATCCCGCAGCTCATAAGCTTTCTCCAGCACACCCTCTTTCTTCTGCTGGATGGGTATAATGCAGACCTGTACGGGTGCCACTCTGGGCGGCAGAACCAGCCCCTCGTTGTCCCCATGTACCATAATCAGTGCGCCGATCATGCGGGTGCTGGCGCCCCAGGAAGTCTGGTGGACATACTGCAGCGTATTGTCTCTGCCCGTATATTGAATGCCGAACGCCTTGGCAAAGCCGTCTCCGAAATTATGGCTGGTGCCGGACTGCAGCGCCTTCCCGTCGTGCATGAGCGCCTCGATGGTGTAGGTGGCCTCCGCTCCCGCGAATTTCTCCTTCTCCGTCTTCTGGCCTTTGATGACCGGAATCGCCAGCACTTCCTCACAGAAATCCGCATATACATTCAGCATCTGTATGGTTCGCTCCTGCGCCTCCTCGGCTGTGGCATGAGCCGTGTGTCCCTCCTGCCAGAGGAACTCTCTGGAGCGCAGGAACGGTCTGGTCTCTTTCTCCCAACGCACCACGGAACACCACTGATTGTACACCTTGGGCAAGTCTCTATAAGAGTGTATGTCATTTTTGTAAAAATCACAGAACAGCGTCTCGGAAGTTGGACGCACGCACAGCCGCTCCTGCAGAGGCTGCAGGCCGCCGTGGGTGACCCACGCCACCTCGGGAGCAAACCCCTCTACATGATCCTTCTCCTTCTCCAGCAGGGATTCCGGGATAAACATGGGCAGATACACATTCTCCACTCCCGTGGCCTTAAATCTCTCGTCCATCTGCCTCTGGATCAGCTCCCAGATTCCGTAACCCGCCGGTTTGATGACCATACATCCCTTTACGGAAGTATAATCGATCAGCTCCGCTTTTTTCACCACATCCGTGTACCATTGAGCGAAATCTTCCTCCATGGATGTGATTGCCTCCACCATCTTTTTGTTGTCTGCCATCTTGAAAACCATTCCTTTCCGTTATTCTACCCGCTTTCCGCCGCGGCACGTTGATATCGCTGCCATCCAAAAACCGCCGGGTTTTCACTCCCAGCCAGGGACCGAAAACTCGGCGGTACCACCCCAATTGATGCGTCTGCACCCACTCAAAACACCGCTAACGCCGGATTACGCCGTACTTACATCCTCCCCGGTTGTGCCGGAAAAAATCTCGCACGGGACTCCAAGACAGGTTCCGAACCTTCCACATAAGGGCCTCCCACCTACCGCCCTCTCTCTGGGATGCTTCCAATCCGTACTAATTCTCTTCCACGTCGATACTTATGGTGATTATAGTGCATGAAACCTGTTTTGTCAATTCCCGGTGTAAAGATCATCCCTTGGTTCCGACGCGCAGCTTCTGCAGCGCTTTCTCTTCGATGATGCAAGATCCATGCTCCTCCAGAAGAAGCAGTATCACCTCATCCGCACCGTGCAGGCTGCCAAATTCCATAGCCTGTATGCAGGCACGGGAATAGCGCTCATAGGAAGCGCTGCCCCTCTTAAGGCACAGATAATAGATCCCATCCATCTCATACAGGGCGCTCTGCATCCTGAGATTGGCGGGAAGCGCCTCCGCATATGCCATCAGCTGCCGCATACTCTCAAAGGTAAAGAACGCCGTCTCCGGCTTGGGTGCGGCCGCGCTGCCGTCCTGCGCCTGCCCGCCATCTCCGGACTCGCTCTCCGCAATGCCCAGCTGTTCCTTCGTCCTCTGCAAAGTCTGTTTCATCTCTTTTAGATACTCCAAAATCTGCTGGGTATTGGGAATCGTAGCTGGATCGCTCTCCGAAAAAGTCAAGAGAAGCCCCTGATCCGGCAGCATCATGATCTGCATATCAAAAGAAAACTTCGGCAGTTTGTAACCCACCTGTCTCGTAGCCTGTTCAATAATGTCATGAACCACCTGTTTGGCTTTCTCGCTGCGCAGTATGAAATCCTTGTAATCAATCTCATACTCCTCCAGCTCCTCGTTTGAAAGAAAACATTTGATCGTCTTGTCATCCACTCGTTCAATTCTCATACTCATACCTCTATCGGCTATGCCGCCACGGCGGCCGTCACTGCCCGGCCTTCTTCAACAGCTGCTGCGCAAGCGCTCTGCCCCCCAGATCCGTGTTGTCCTGTTCCACACATTCCTTCAAGATCCGAATCCCTACCTGCGGATTCTTCAAAAAACCGTTTTTCATCTCATCGGCATACAAGTACGCCTCTCCCACATACGCCTTGGCGGCATTGCATCCGTTCTTCACCGCCATCTGGGCATAGCGCAGACACTCCTTGTAATCCTGCGCCGCGCCGTCCCATCCGTAACGATAATAGGACGCCATATAGTACTGCGCCACTCCCATATTCTGCTCGGCCGCCCTGCGGTACAGTTCAAACGCTTCCCGAAGATTCTTCTCCACCAGAAGCCCGTGGAAATAGCATTCCGCCAGACGGAACAATCCCTCGCAAGAACTCTGCCCGGCGCTGATCCGGTACAGCTCCACGCTCTTCGCCCGATCCGCCTCCACGCCCGTCCGTCCTTCGGCATAAAGTCTGGCAAGCCCGTTGATACTGTCCACGTTCCCGGCGTCCACGCCTTTCTGCAGCCATTCCCGGGCTTTCTCCCAATCCTCTTTCTCCTCATACGCCTGACCCACGGTAAAATCAAACTCGCCCCGCATCTCCAACCCCGCCGCCATCTCCTCCGCATAGGCGGACGCTTTCTCTCCGGCTCTGTCAATCATGGGTCTGTGCGCTTTCGACTCCCTTTGATATACCGCATATGCCTTCTCCACGGCGGGCAGACACCCGCGCCTTGCGGCCCTCAGCACCCACTTGAGACCCTCATAGGCACAGTTGACGCGCAGATGTATGAGAAAATCCTGATTGTCCTGCTCGGGATGATCTTCGGTAAAATAACGCGCGCATTTGATAAAGCGCCCCACTCCATCCTCCAGATAGAAACATCCCAGCACATACTGCGCCATGGGATTGCCCTCAAACGCCATGTCCTTCACTTTGTTTACGGAGATCTGAACACTGTGGAGCAGTATGCTGCTCACCTCGTTAATCATGTAATCCGCGCCCGCTCCCAGCACACAAAGCTCGCTTCCCGCCCGCACGCCTTCTCTGGCATAGTCCCCGTAACGCCCTATTTTCCCACGCAGCTCCTCTCCGCCCCAGACAGAGCAGAGCATCATCATGTAAAAGGCGTCCGGCTCTTTCCTGCTGCACGCCGTCTGCAGCAGCTGCACGGCTTCGTCATACTTCTCGGAATCCGCCTGAAAAAAGAGCAGCTCTATCCCTTTCTCCAATTCGTCCGAATAGAATCCGGTTCTCTTCATCCTTTGAGTCTCCTTTGTGTCAATCACTGTATTCTATTTTAACACAGGTAAAATATGTTGTACAGTTTTCATGCGTTCCTACAGACTGACAAAATTATGAAACGGAATGATGAAACATTTCCGGATACGACAAAAGCACTGCCTCTTGGCAGCGTCCTCTGTCTGATCACAATACTGTTTTAAATCGGAAGACGCATAAACCGACGCCTCGATCTCTTCATTCAGTCACTATTTCCGTCCTGATGCTCCAGTTCCTCTCCGACTTCCGCCTCCATGTCCTCCAGCTCATTCTTCATGGACTGGAGCTTCGCATCCTGCGCAATGGCTCGCAGAATCCGATTCACGTCCTCGGGCGTAAACATGCCGATAGCCCGGGCAAGATCGTCCAGATTGTCCCGGTTCACTTTCAGGCTTCCGCCGCCGGACAATCCGATGGTCAACACTTTGCTCGGATCCGTGGTGGTGTCTCCCAGACAGATGCTGTTCGACCGCTCATCGCACAGGAAACACACTCCATTATATTCTATCACGCCGTCTTTGGCAAGACTGCCGTAGGGAACTTTGGACGGCTGTCTGGGGCTGCCGTGTCCGGAATCGGTGACTGCCTTCTTGTAAACCTCCTGAAACAGACGACTGTCCGGCACGGGCGCTCCCGTCTTTCTCTCCGCCGTCCCGGCCTGCGGCCTCTTGGCTCTGATCTGCAACATATTATACTCCATAACCTGCATAATGCTCTCCTTTCCCGATTTACCGACGGTAATTGATCCTGCTCAAATAAGAAGTGGTGATGTCCCCTCTGGAAGTGTATCTGCTGGAAACGCTTTCCACGCTGCTCTGGGCATTGTCATACACTCTGGAGGCCACGATGCCCACACGCTTTTGAAAATCTCCCTCGGATCCCAGAAGCTTTCCCACCTTCTCCCTGTCCGCAGCGCCAAGCTTATCGCGGTTTACGGAGAGCGTTCCGTCCGAGGCCACAGTGATTCCGATCTCCTCGAGGGCTTTCTGATCATCGAAAGCTACGTCCCGCAATGTCTGGTGATAATACTGGTTCAGCGCTCCGCCCGCCTGTTTCAAACCCTTTAACGTCTCGTTAAAGCGATCTGCCAGCTCGACCGCCTGATCCACAAACTTCGCCTCTTTGTCATCTACCTTTTTCGCCAGAAGCTCCGTCTGCTTGGCCAGTTTCCCCGACACATCCTCCAGCTGTTCATAACTGCTCTGAACCGCACGGCTCGCCCTGCTGTTCTGCGCCTTCAGCGCGCTAATTCTGGAACTGCCGCCCTGACCTTTCCCATTCACATAATCCAACAGGGAACTGCCGGACGACAGCCCCGCCTTTCTCCTGCTGTTATCGACCATCCGTGGAGTCACTCTGATTCTCATTTTCTCCTCCTGTTCCGAGCGCGTCCCTTCCGCGCCGCATTTCTCTCACTTCTTAGTATTTATACAGACGTTTGCGAAACGCCAATTTGGGCAATCCAATTGTGCAGATTGTATATTCATAAGCGAACCCTAACGAACCGTTGGCACACAACGTAACTTCGTTACAATTGATGCTGTAGTTCGGCATCTTGAGGTGAGCTTTCGCACTTCTTGGCAAAGCACCCTATCATGCAAGTCTTAGAAGCGCTTCTCACCTTACCGCTTGACATGAATCAAATATTCCCGGTATGCCCTGTCAAACTCCGCATATTTCTCCCGCGCCAGATATACGCACTCTTTATTTTTCAAATATATGACGCCCGTGTCATACTTTGCCACATAAGCCAGATTCACCAGATACCCTCTGTGGCACCTAAAGAATCCCCCGCCTAGCTGTCTCTCCATTCCCTTCATGGTAGCGTAGATCGAAAAGCATTCCCCCAAGGTATGGATCTCCACCTTGCGTTTTCTGCTCTCCACATACAGGATCTCCCTTTTCTGTACGGTAAAGTTTCCGCCTTTCGTCCGGAAAAATAATTGCGATCCGCTTCCGCCCGCCGCGCCGACCTTCGCCGTCCCCACGCTCCTATAAGTCCTGATCTCCCGCGCCAGAAGCCCAAAATACTGCTCCGCCTCCGCCGCTTCTTCCGCTCTGCTGAAACATGCCACCTCGCAGTCCGGCTTCTCTTCCCGAATCAGACTGCTCAGGCGCACACAGCTCTCCTCATCCTCATCACAAATCGCGACCCTCATGCCCTACCTCTCATCCCGCCATCCGTTCTCCGCGTGAGATTTCAGAATCCATTCGATATCTATTTCGACAGAATCCAAAAAGAATTTTGCCAAATGTAACGAAATACGCTTCTAATGTCACCAATCGAAAACCATACGCATACGCACGCACCGAACGCCTTCGTTCCAAACAAAAAAACAGCAAACCGTGCGTACATTTGTCTGCTGTCCCTAGCCCTGCTCCTATCCGTATAATATTATATCGGCTGTCCTACGCTTTTCTTTAGTTTTCTGATGCCGGTTTTTTGATATTGATTTCCTGATGTCAGTTTTCTGATGTCTTGACTTTCCCTTTTGCGCTTGCTAGGATGTAGATATCAAGAAAGTCTTTTATCAAGAGACAACGGTATCTTTTTACTATTCGGACACTTTTTGAAGACGGGGAATTGACTTCTATGGTAAAGTTTAAAGAAGAGGATGCGGCATTCGCAGCGATGAGATGATCTTACTATTTCCTTTGCGGCCGACATGTTGTATACTATAAAAGATAAAACCAATTTCACGAAATACATTTCGTATATAGCATTTGAATCAAAGAAAAGAGGTATTTTATGGAAAAAATTGCAAGCTTTACCGTCGATCACATCAAACTGCAGCCCGGCGTCTATGTCTCGCGCAAAGATCCCGTGGGCGGCTCCACCGTCACCACCTTCGACCTGCGCATGACCAGCCCCAACGAGGAGCCGGTGATGAACACCGCGGAGGTACATACCATGGAGCATCTGGGGGCGACATTCCTGCGCAATCATCCCGTCTACAAGGACAAGACCGTTTATTTCGGGCCTATGGGATGCCGCACGGGATTTTACCTGCTGTTGGCCGGGGATTACTCCTCCTCGGATATCGTCCCCTTAATCGTGGAACTGTATGAGTTTATCCGGGATTTTGAGGGAGAAGTACCCGGCGCATCCCCCAAGGACTGCGGCAATTATCTGGATATGAACCTGAATATGGCCAAATATCTGGCGGGACGCTATCTGGATCAGGTTCTGTACCGGATCGGAGAGGATAGGCTCAACTATCCCGAATAACCCCCGGACACCATAAGCCAACACCCCGCTGCAAAGACGGAGTACCAATTCACGGGACAGCGAAATGGATATTGAGTTTAGAAACATCACCGAATTTCCCCGCGGGATTCTTGCGGATTTTTTGAGAGACGCCTATGCGTTCGAGCCAAAATTTGAACGCGGCTGGAATGAACAATGGCAGGAATTTGACAACTTTTTTTATGACAATCCTTCGATTGCCGAATCCTGCGGCTTTATGAGCGTCTTAGCGGGCAAACCCATCGGATTTGTCACATGGAATCCGATCAAGCTGCCCGAATCGGCGGAAATCGGACACAACTGCATTTTGACGGAATATAAGGGCAACGGATACGGAAAACGGCAGATGCAGGAGGCCGTCCGGCGTATTATTGCGCGCGGCGCGCACAAAATCATCGTGTGGACAAACGAAATCTGTGTCCCCGCACAGCACACCTATGAAAGCGCAGGCTTTCAGTTTGTCAAGACAAGCGAGGACAGGGTTTCCCCTTATGCGGGATCAAGAATCCACTACGAAATCGCAGTATTGTCACACAATCAGATAGGAGGTTTGTTATGAATAAAATCGGAATCATCGGAGCAATGGAGCTGGAGGTGTCTACGCTGCAGTCCAAAATGACGAATGTCACAGTCACCCAAAAAGCCGGAATGGAATTCCACGAGGGCATTCTCAACGGCACATCCGCCGTGGTAGTGCGCTGCGGCATCGGTAAAGTGAATGCCGCTCTGTGCGTGCAGATCCTGTCCGACCTTTTTGCCGTGAGCCATATTATCAACACCGGCGTGGCCGGATCTTTGAACGCGGAACTGGATATCGGGGATATCCTGATTTCCCGCGACGCCCTGCACCACGACATGGATGTGACCGCGCTAGGCTATGAGCAGGGACAGGTTCCCCAGATGGATTGTCTGGCATTCCCGGCGGACGCCGGTCTGATGGAAGCCGCCAAAACTTCCTGCGAAAGCGTCTGCGGAGATATCCACGCCCTCTATGGACGGGTGGTCAGCGGCGATCAGTTCATCGCCGACGGCGCAGTCAAAGAGAAGCTGATCTCGGTCTTTCAGGGGGACTGTGCGGAGATGGAGGGAGCGGCCATCGCCCATGGCGCCTATCTGAACGGGATTCCTTTCGTGATCATCCGAGCTATTTCCGACAAAGCCGACGGCAGTGCGGAGATGGATTATCCCCAATTTGAGCGGGCCTCGGCAGAGCGGTGCGCCCGGCTGGTGGAAGATATGATTGCGCACATCCGCTAAAACAAGCAGTATCCGCAACAATTCAACACCCCTGCCTCTCAAGCTTGAGAAGCGGGGGTGTTTTCTGTTTCTCATTCTGCACGGATGCTAAAATTTGGACAATTCCGTCAGCGGCTTCGCCGTGATCTTGAATTTCACGGTCTTGGTTCCACCGTAGTCGCCCATACCCTTAATAGTCACAGTGGCAGTGCCTTTCTTCGTATTGTTCCGGCAGCTCCCCTCCACAATAGTATAGTCTTGGCCATAGGTGAGGGTTTCGCCGCCCAGCTTCACCGTGAGGTCTCCTGCCTGTAAGGTGACTGCGCCTCCGGTATAGGTCTGCGGCTTTATCGTCACCTTGGCTTTGGAGAAGGAAGCCTTCGTGATGCGGTAGGTGGTGGAGATGGTTCCCGTGTAATTCCTCTTGCCGGTGACTGTCACCTTTATTTTACTGCCTGCGGGAACGATGTCGGATGCGGTCAATTCTTCCTCTCTCCCGTTGGCTTTTACAAGCGTATAAGTAAAAATCTTCTCGTAATCGGTACCCGCCGTGAACTTTTTGCCGTTTGCGTCGGTCAGAACGGGATTCGTCCTGTATTTCCCGGCTTTGTCCACGAAGGGAATGTCCGCCGCCGTAATCTGCACGTTGCCGCTTGTCGCAAGGTCACTCTCGGTGATGGTAAACGGAATCGTGAGTGTTCCCTTGAAATTACCCTTACCCTTGACAATCATAGTGGGAGCCTTAGCGTCGGATGCGGCCGCGGGTTTCTTGTTGTTTTTATAAGTAATCGTATAGTCAATCTTTGCGGTCAGGGGCTTGCCGTTGAAAGTCAGCGTCAAGTCAGGCGTCGCCCCAACGGCATTAAGAAAGCCCCGCTCCCGTGAAGATAAACAAATTCCTGCCTTTTTATGCAT
>JAMPGV010000066.1 GCA_023663735.1 Muribaculum sp.
AGGTGCTTTCTTCTCTTATCTATTTCATTTTCCTACAAAAACTTTACCCTAGCTCAACGAACCGATGCATGACGCAAGAATGTCAAGCAGAATCTCCAACACTTCGTCCTCATGCATAATCCTATGGCGTTCAAGCACATCTTTGAGATAGGTTCTGCTAAAAAGATCACGAAGGTATCTGCTTTTTTCCTCATGCGTGTCGAGCGTCGTCACAACAGGCATTCCGCCATAAGTATAATACTCCTGCCACGCTCCGCGCTTATCCTCCTCATATGCCTCATAAAATTCTGCAAAGGAAAGCGGAAACACCCTGATCTCATCTCCTCTGTCACGAAATTGGGTCAGAATATCCGAGGAAAGCATCTTTGAATTACTTCCGGTCACATAGACATCTACATTTGGCATCTGCATAAGCCCGAGCACCACATCTATAAATGTGATTTTTGCCATAGGATCTGCCACATAGGGATTTTGAATCTCAGATACAAACTGAATCTCATCTATCAACACATAGTACCGCTTATTGCTGTCCGTGACCTGTTCCCTGATATGCTTATCCAGCTCTATCGGATTCCGATACCTTGCATTTGCAAGAATGTCCAAGGCAAGACATATAATCTGCTCCCGTGGCACACCCTCGCTGAGCAGATAGTCCCTGTATAATTGAAAAAGCAAGACGGATTTCCCGCATCTGCGCAAACCTGTAATCACCTTTACCCGTCCGTTATCTCTTTTTTGTATCAACTTCTCCATATATTGTTTTCTTGGAAGCATCTGAATCACCTCTGAAATTTTTGCGTATTGCCGCACTTTTTTTATATCTATATACAACTTTATCAGACACCAAGTAAAAAAACAAGTTTTTTTACTCGTAAAAATCCAAGTTCATTCACAAAACGCAGGTTTATTCACAATCTCTCGCTGTATATATTTTTATACCCTTCCCCGTAGATCTCCGTGGCGCTGGTGACGATCATAAACGCCATGGGATCCTCCTCCTTCACGATCTCCTCCGCCTTAAAGGAAAGATTCTTGCGTATCACGCACATGATGACATTCTTCTGTCTGCCGCTGTATGCGCCGCTCCCGTTCACATAGGTCACGCCGATATCCAGTTCCTCAAGGATACGCTTGGTGATTGTCTCGTGATGATCACTGATGATGTAGATCAGCATCGCGCCGTCCCGCCCGTACAATACCAGATCCAGTACGATAGAGGTGATAAAGATCGCCATGCCCGCGTAAAGAGCCCGCTCCACATTCCGAAAAAGCAATGCGGACACCGTCACAACCGCCGCGTCCAAGGTCAAGAACAGAGAACCCGTCTTCATATGGGGCATTTTCAGGCGCAGAAGCTTTACCACGATGTCCATGCCGCCCGTTGTCGCCCCCGCCTTAAACACCAGTCCCATGCCGACCGCGATCAACCCGCCGCCCACGGCTGCCGCCAGAAACAGATCGTTCGTCAGCGCGCCCATCGGCGCCAGCAGATTCGTAAACAGTGAAGTCAAAAAAGTACAATAGATCGTAGATATGATGAAGCGGAAGCCGAATTTCCACATTCCCACCGCCAAAATCGGAATATTTAACAGCAGAATCCATGTACCCGTCTCCAAGCCCGTCACCTTGTGCAAAATAACAGAAATACCCGTCACCCCGCCCGGCGCAAGGGAATTCGGGTCAAGACAGAGACTGACCCCCGCCGAATACACCCCTGCCGCCACCGTCATCAACAGATAATCCAACACCCGACGCAGGGGCGTTTTCTTGTCAATGTCCTTCAACTCCCTCTGCTTGATCCTCTTTATCCTGTCCGCCTCGGTCATTTTCTCGTCCAATCTCCCTGTCATTTCCGCTCCCATTTTCTCTATTTCCTCACCGCTTCTTTTAACATGAGACGATTGCGAAACTCTTACTTCGGAAAGTGCCATTGTGCAAATTGCACATTCGGATTACCTAAATTGGAGTTTTGCAATCGCCTATCTTTTAACATATTAACAATCTGCCTTTCCGTAACCTGTGAATTTGAGCCGCAGGAACACTAACGCTCCGTCTTTAATACATTCATTATGCCCGAAAAAAAGAAAAAACCGCAGCCAAATCTGCAGGTTTTCCCTTAATTTGCATTTATCCAAAATATTCAAATTTTTACTCGAATCCAAAATATTTAAATTTTTACTCGACCAGCTGACGGGTGGTTATTGTTCCTATGAAGACCCTTGAAAAACGTCAGTGCTTAGCGAGGTACTTTCGAGCTTAGCACTGCTGCGTTTTTCACGGAGCGGGAGCGTGTCTGAATAGGAATCATAACCACCCGTCAGCGTGCCCCGGTGCAAACCTCCCCTTAAATATTGGTTCGCACCTGCTTCGGCTTATACCCCTCCTTCTCCAGCGCGTCCATAATCTGTTTCTTATGCTCCGTGCCAAACGCCTCCATGGTGATGCGCAGTTCCACCGCAGCGCTGCGGTTGATGGAGATGAACTGATTGTGTTCGAGCTTGATGACATTGCCGCTCACATCCGCAATGACGGAGGACACTCTGCTCAGCTCGCCGGGCTTGTCCGGAAGCAGTACGGACACGGTAAAGATTCTGTCGCGCATAATCAGCCCCTGCTGTACCACGGAGGACATGGTGATCACATCCATGTTGCCGCCGCTTAGAATGGACACGACTTTCTTGTCCGAAACATCCAGATGTTTTAACGCCGCCACCGAGAGCAGTCCCGAATTTTCCACCACCATTTTGTGGTTTTCCACCATATCCAGAAAAGCCACCACCAGTTCCTCGTCCTCCACGGTGATGATTCCGTCCAGATTGCTCCTAAGATAGGGGAACAGTTTCTCTCCGGGCGTCTTGACCGCCGTGCCGTCTGCGATGGTGCTGACCGCAGGCAGCGTGGTCACTTTTCCGTTTTTGAGCGATTCCTGCATACAGTTTGCCCCCGCCGGTTCCACACCGATAACCTGAATCTTGGGATTCAGCAGTTTCGCCAGTGCGGACACGCCCGTGGCAAGGCCGCCGCCGCCGATGGGTACCAGAATATAATCCACCAGCGGAAGTTCCTTGAAAATCTCCATGGCGATGGTTCCCTGCCCGGTTGCCACCGTCAGATCGTCGAAAGGATGAATGAAAGTAAACCCATGTTCCTCGGCCAGCTCATAGGCTTTGGCACAGGCCTCGTCATACACGTCTCCCCACAGCACCACCTCGGCTCCGTAGCTCTTGGTGCGGTTGACTTTTATGAGCGGCGTGGTGGTGGGCATCACAATGGTCGCTTTCGCGCCGTAGCACTGTGCCGCATAGGCCACGCCCTGCGCATGATTGCCCGCGGATGCGGTGATCAGCCCCTTATCCCGCTCTTCCGGCGTCAGAGTGCTGATTTTGTAATAAGCGCCTCGCAGTTTATAAGCCCCCGTAAACTGCATGTTTTCCGGCTTCAGATAGACGCGGTTCCCGGTCTGTCTGCTAAAATAGTCGCTGTAGACCAGCTTGGTCTCAGAGGTCACTTTCTTTACAAGCTCGCTGGCCTCCTCAAATTTGGCCAAACTCAACATTTGCTTTTCCATCTTCCCAACCATCCTTTCCACATCTTATAGTTCATACATGCTTCCTAATCCGGCCACCTCATATCCGAATACTCTATATCAAAATACTCTGCACCGGAATGCTCTTCATCGGATATCTCTTTATCGGAGAGATCCACATCGAACAGTGCGTTCACGAACTCCTCCGGATCAAATTTCTGCAAATCGTCGATGCTCTCCCCCACGCCGATATACTTGACCTGGACATTGAGTTCCGACTGAATCGCCACGGCGATGCCGCCCTTGGCTGTGCCGTCCATTTTGGTGAGTACGATTCCCGTGAGGCTTGCCACGTCCCCGAACTCTCTTGCCTGTACCAGCGCGTTCTGTCCCGTGGTGCTATCCAGCACAATCAGGTTCTCCCGGTGTGCATCCGGGAATTCCCTGTCGATAATGCGGTTCATCTTGCGCAGTTCTTCCATCAGGTTCTTCTTATTGTGCAGACGCCCTGCCGTGTCAATCAAAAGGACGTCCACGCCTCTGGCCTTTGCCGCGTTCACGGCATCATACACCACGCTGGCAGGATCCGCGCCCTCCACGCCGCCGATCATGGGGACATCCGCCCTTGCAGCCCACTCCGCCAGCTGTTCTCCAGCCGCCGCGCGGAAAGTATCCGCCGCCGCGATCAGCACTTTTCTGCCTCCGCTCTTTAACTTGCCCGCAAGTTTGCCCACGGTGGTGGTCTTTCCCACGCCGTTTACGCCGATCACCATGATGACGGACTGCGTCTGTTCAAACTCATATGCCTGACCGTCCACCTGCATCTGTTCTTTGATGCTGTCGATCAACAACTGTTTACAGTCCGCAGGTTCCTTGATATGTTGTTCCCGCACTTGGCTTTTCAGCCGCTCGATGATGGCCGCCGTCGCGCTGACGCCGATGTCTCCCATAATCAGGATTTCTTCCAGCTCTTCATAAAAATCGTCATCAATGGCGGAAAATCCGCCGAACACCGTGTCGATTCCCCGGACGATATTGTTCCGGGTCTTGCTCAGTCCCTCCTTTAGCCGTTGGAAAAATCCCTTTTTCTCACTATTCTCGTCCATCTAACCACCTCCCGATGCCGTATAGATCCGTCCACACAGCAGCCTCACCCAAACGAAGCCTATGCATTCGATATCTGTCCCTCTCGTTTAATCGTCCAATTCCTTGTCGATCAGATTCACGCTCACCAGCGTGGAAACGCCCTTTTCCTGCATGGTGATGCCATAGAGCCGGTCCACCTGCTCCATGGTTCCTCTTCTGTGCGTAATGACGATAAACTGTGTGTTTTTCGTCAGCTTGTGCAGATACTTGGCAAAACGTCCCACATTGGAATCGTCCAGCGCCGCCTCAATCTCGTCCAGCAGGCAAAACGGCGAAGGTTTCAGATTCTGGATGGCAAACAAAAGCGCAATGGCCGTGAGCGCCTTCTCTCCACCGGAGAGCTGCATCATGTTCTGCAGTTTCTTGCCGGGCGGCTGGGCGACGATGCGGATGCCCGCCTCCAAAATGTCCTCGTCCTCCATCAGCTCAAGCGTCCCCTTGCCGCCGCCGAACAGCTCTTTGAACACCTTGTCGAACTCTCTTGTGATCTCCGCAAAGCGCTCCGCAAACTGCTTGCGCATGGCGGTATCCAGCTCCACGATAATGCCCTCCAAGGTTTTCTCGGCCTCCACCAGATCGTCGTGCTGAGTTTTCATGAAAGTATAGCGCTCCATCAGATTCTTGTAATCCTCAATGGCGTTTACATTCACGTCGCCCAAGCGTTTGATCTGATCTTTCAGCGCGGCGATGTCCCGCTTCATGGCGGTCAGATCCGTCATGGCCTCGTCCCTCATGGCACCCGCGTCGCTCAACGTGATCTCATATTCGTCCCACATATAATTGATCTGGGCGGTAACGGATTCCTCCAGCTTTTCTTTCTGGGCGTTCAGGCGGTATACCTCCTTGTCCAGCGCATTCATGCGCTCGGACAGCTCCTCCCTGCTCTTAAAGAAATTTTTCTGCCCCGCAGTCAGTTCCTCCTTGCGGAGCATGTCTTCTTTCAGCTGCCGCTCCGACTCGTTCTGGCTGTCGTGGGAAGCGGTGATGGTCTGCTCAATCTCCCGGATATTGGCCTGTTTCTCCTCCACGGCCTTGGCATTGTCCTCCAAGGCCTGCAGGATCTCGTCCAGTTCCGCCTGAAAGCGCTCAATCTCCCCGTCGATACGATCCACATTGGTCTGGTGGAAGCTCTGGGTCTGCCGCATCTTCTCCACCTTCAGATCCCACTCCGCAACCTGTGCGGCCGCCTCGGCCTCCCGGCCTCGTTTCTCTTCCACCTCCTGCTGGAACAGCACAATCTTTTCCTGTGTGGTTTTCTCCAAATTTTCACTGTCGGAGAGTTCTTTCAAAATGGACTCTTTACTGCTCTGAATCTCGCCGATCTGCTCCTCGATCTCCTGTTCCTCAAGCCGGAGGCTCTTGGCCCCCGCCTGTTCTTCCTCCATGCGCTCTCTCGCCTGTTCGATGCTCAAGCGGGTGGTGTTCTGCTCGATGGATTTGCGCTGGATATCCGCCTTTAACGTCTCGAGTTCCATGCGCAGCTTGTTCCTTCCCGCCTTGGTATCCGCAATCTCCTGATTGGCGGTCTCGATGGCGGCGGAAAGTTTCTTTACGCGTTTCTCCAGTTCCTCCAGCTCCCTGCGCCGTCCCAGCAGATTGCTGTTGTTTTTGAACGCGCCGCCGCTGATGGCTCCGCCGGGTACCAAAAGCTCGCCCTCCAGCGTCACCATGCGGATGCCGTAGTCAAACTTTCTGGCAATTTTCACTGCATTGTCCACGTTGTCTACCACCACGATACGGCCCAGCATGGACTTGGCCACATTCCGGTACTTCCCGGCGATGTCCACCAGCTCGTCAGCCATGCCAATGACGCCCTTCTCCCGCAAGGCTTCCGGATTCTTAAACTCCTGCGGCTTGGTGATGCTGGTGAGAGGCAGGAACGTGGCACGCCCCAGACGGTTTTGCTTCAGATAGCGGATCATCTTCTTGGCGGTGTCCTCGTCGTCCGTGACAATATTCTGGATATTGCCGCCCAGAGCGGTCTCGATGGCCGTCTCGTACTTTTTGTCCACCTTGATGATATCCGCCACGACGCCGATGATTCCTTTTTCGGATTCCTTTTGCTCCATGACCTTCTTGACGCTTCCGCCGTAGCCCTCATAGCGTTCCGTCAGATTGCGCAAGGCCTCCAGCTTGGACTGCTCCATATGATAGGCGGCCTGCGCTTCCCGCAGTTTTGCGTCCAGATTCGTCAGGCGGATGCGGATGTCTCCCAGCGCTGCATTGGCGTCGGCTTCCCGCCCGTTCATCTCCTGCAAGGCTCCGGTGATCGTCTCAAACGCTTCCTCCAGCTGTTTGAGCTGTTCCTCTCTGGCCGCCTCGTCGGACTTGACCCGCAGGAGTCTGGAATTGAGTTCCGCCTTGCGGATGTTCACCTGCTCCATCATGGTGTCGAAGCGTCCCATCTTGGATTTGATGGTAGCCCGCTGGTTCAACTCGCCGATAATCACATTTTTACCGTTCTCAATTTGATCGTTTAACAGCTCAATCTCCGCCTGAATCTGCTGGAGCGCCGCTCTCTCCGCGTCCGCGGTATCCGCAATCTCCTGCACTTGGCTGTCGATCCCCCGCTTCTCGTCCAGAATCTCCTGCTTCTCCCGGTTATGCCCCTCGATTTCCTCCCGCAGGGCGTTCTTACGGTTGTTCAGATGGGACTCGCTGCCTCTGGCGGAATTGATCTGCTCCTTCAGCACATTGATCTCGCCCTCCAGCTTGCCCCGCAGAAGCCCGGTGTCCGTCAGGTTTGTCCGGGCGCTCTCGATGGCGGCGTCCAGCGCTTCAATCTCCGCCTGAATGCGCTCATGCTCCACCTTGATACGCTCATACTGCTCCGTGGTCTCCTGCAAGTCCTGCCCCGCGATGCCGCTCTTCTCCTCCACGGCTGCAAGCTGTTCCCGGATGCGGCTGTTTTCCAGCAGGAACACGTTTACATCCAGCGTCTTCAACTCGTCTTTCTTGCGCAGATAGATCTTGGCAGTCTCGGACTGTTTCTCCAGAGGCCCCGTCTGTTTCTCCAGCTCGGCGAGAATGTCTGACACGCGCGTCAGATTCTGTTGTTCGTTCTCCAGCTTCTGCTGTGCAGCCGCCTTGCGGCGCTTGAATTTCACAATGCCAGCCGCCTCGTCAAAAAGCTCTCTGCGTTCCTCGGGCTTGCCGCTCAGAATCTTGTCGATCTGTCCCTGCCCGATGATAGAGTAGCCTTCCTTGCCGATACCCGTGTCGTAAAAAAGCTCGTTCACATCTTTCAGCCGGCAGAGGGTTCCGTTGAGCAGATACTCGCTCTCCCCCGAGCGGTAGATTCTTCTGGCGACGGTCACCTCGTCATAGTCAATGGCCAGCTGGTGGTCGGAATTGTCCAGCGTGATCGCCACATAGGCATAGCTCAAGGGCTTTCTGGCCTCCGTCCCGGAGAAAATCACATCCTGCATACTGGCTCCGCGCAGCTGCTTGATGCGCTGTTCGCCCAGCACCCAGCGCACGGCGTCCGCCACATTGCTTTTTCCGCTGCCGTTTGGTCCCACAATGCCGGTGATGCCATTGTGGAACTGAAACACGATTTTATTGGCAAAAGACTTAAAGCCGTGTACCTCAATGCTTTTTAAATACATATCCCTGTTCCTTCAAAAAAAGCAAAGCTTCATAAGCCGCCTGCTGTTCCGCCGCTTTTTTCGTCCTTCCCAAGCCTCTCCCGAGGCTTTTGTCCTCCATGATGACTTCCACTTCAAAGGTCTTATTGTGTTCCGGTCCGCTCTCGTCGAGCAGTTCATAGCGGAAGTCTTTTTTGAGGGTGCCTTGTATCAGTTCCTGCAGCTGACTTTTGCTGTCATAAAAAAGCCTTTTGTCCTCCAGATCCGACAGGATAAAACGATTGATAAACCGTGCGGCAGGCTCCATCCCCCCGTCCAGATAAATCGCGCCGATCACGGCCTCCATCACGTCGGATGTGATGCTCTCCCGGTCTCTTCCCCCGGTAAGCTCCTCGCCCTTCCCGAGGCGTATAAACTGTCCCAGCTCCAGATCTCTTGCGCAGAAGGCGAGGGCGGGTTCACAGACCATGGACGCCCGCAGCTTTGTCAGTTCCCCCTCCGGGAGTTTCTCATGCTCATGAAAGAGAAATTCGCTGGATACCAGTTCCAGCACCGCGTCCCCCAGAAACTCCAGTCTCTCATAATCTTTGGTTTTGTTGATTTTCTGTTCGTTGATAAAGGAACTGTGCGTGATCGCCTGCCGCAGCAGTTCTTGATTGCCAAAGCGATATCCGATGCGCTCTTCCAAAGCTTTGATATTATACTTGTCCTGCATTTACCTTCCTCGATTCCGGTATGGACACCTCTGAATGGATGCCACGCAAAAAAGTATTCCCAAATACCGAGATTCGGGAATACCTGCAGTAACCAAATCCTTTAGTTTATGGCGCCTTTGATCAGCTCCACCGCTTCCTCGACCGTCGTTATCTTCTCTGCCTGCTCCGCCGCAATCTCAATATCGAATTCCTCTTCGATACCCATGATAATCTGGAAGACATCCAGAGAATCGGCTCCGAGATCATCCATGAACGTAGATTCCGGCGTGATCTCCTCGGGATCTACATTCAGCACTTCTGCGATTACTTTCTTCAGTTTTTCCAATTCCATATCTTTATTCCTTCTTTCTTATGAATTTTTATACCACATCAATCTTCCAGAACAATCTTCTCTCTGATTTTATCATTGATATGCTGCTCTTTAAAAGTCAGGCATTGGAGAATGGAGTTCTTAATCTCAACGGCTTTGCTGCTTCCGTGAGTCTTGACCACCAGACCGTTCAACCCCAGAAGCGGCGCGCCGCCGTACTCCTCCGTATCAAAGCTCTTTAGGGTTTTCTTGAGCGCCGGCTTGACCAGTAACGCCCCCAGTTTGCTGCGGAGCGAAGTCATCATGCCGCTCTTCACCTTCTGGATCAGAACGCCGCCCACACCCTCATACATTTTCAAAATAACATTGCCCACAAAGGCCTCGCAGACCACCACATCCACCGCTCCCGCAGGGATGTCCCGGGCTTCCACGCTTCCCACAAAATTGATCTCCGGACAGCTCTTGAGCAGCGGGAATGTCTCCTTCACCAGAGCGTTGCCCTTCTCCTCCTCGGCGCCGATGTTGACGATGCCCACACGCGGATTTTTGATTCCCATGACATGTTCCATATAGACGCTTCCCATCTTGGCAAACTGTACCAGATGAGAGGGTCTTGCGTCCACATTGGCTCCGCAGTCAATCAGAAGCGCCACGCCGTCCGCCGTGGGAATGAGCGGCGCAAGCGGCGGCCTCTCCACGCCTTTGATGCGGCCCACGATCACCTGTCCGCCCACCAGAACCGCTCCGGTACTGCCTGCGGACACCAGAGCGTCGCAGGTTCCGTCCTTCACCATGTTCATAGCTTTCACGATGGAGGAATTTTTCTTTTTGCGGATCGCCATCACGGGCGGCTCCGCCATCTCGATCACTTCCTCCGCGTGGACAATTTCCACCTGTTCCGGATTATAACTGTATTTTCTGAGTTCCTCGGCCACAGCCGGTTCTCTGCCCACCAGAAACACCTTGATGCGCTTGTCTTCGGCGATGGCTTCCACCGCTCCCTTAACGATCTCTCCGGGTGCGTTATCGCCACCCATGGCGTCAACTGCCACATTTACCATCTCGGCCATTTTCTCATCCTTTCCCCCCGGCCATCCCATCTGTCCGCGCTTTGCATCCCCACGCCAAATTATGGGATTTCCTGCACTCTTTTCTACTATACTAGACACCTATACAAAAATCAAGTAGAAAATAAAAAAGGCTTCTTCCTTCCGGAGAAAGCCTCTTTCGCATAGGGTACGGATTGTAAACTCAATCCGCGCAGATCAGTCAACCTCTACGATCTGCTTCTTGTTGTAAGAACCGCAGTTCTTGCACACTCTGTGAGGCACGGTCAGCGCGCCGCACTTGCTGCACTTTACCAGAGTGGGAGCCGTCATCTTCCAGTTTGCTCTCCTCTTGTCTCTTCTACCTTTGGAAGATTTATTCTTGGGACAAATAGACATCTTTACACCTCCTTATTCGCATCAAAAATATCTTTTATTACCGCCATGCGGGGGTCGGGTACGAAGGTGTCGCATCCACATTCCCTCTCATTCCGATTCTGTCCACAGACCGGGCATACGCCTTTACAGTCCTCCCTGCACAGAATCTTCACAGGCCAGTTTACAATGATTTCGTCATGCACGAGAGCCTCCACGTCCAGCTGATAACCGTCCATATAACCGGAACCTTCCGCCTCCGCTTCCTCATCTTCCGCAGTCCTGTCGGGAGAGAGAACCGTCACGTCCATGGAAAGCTCCAGAACCACCGGCACATCTGACAGACACCTGTCGCAGACGGCTGCAAAGACAAGCCTGCAGCTGCCTTCCACTCTTGCTTCTCCCTCGCCGAGATTGGTACAAACCAGAGCCACAGGAGATTTCTCCTGCACGGCAAAAACGTCTGTCCCGTTTGAGAAAGCCGTCATCTCCAAGGGAATCTCCTTGGCCATGACTCTGCCTTCACAGGTCAATACATCCGATAAATTCACTAACATAGCGACTCCTATGCACTTTATTGTGCATTTGCACACTGATTCATTATACATAAGAGCTGTCGGTTTGTCAATACACGAATTAAAAGATTCCGATCTGTTTGGTTGCGGGCGGAGCGTTGATTGCAAATCTTCCAATCAGGCTATGGGAACTTCCGCTAAATGCCCGCCACCGCTTCCTTCATACTCTTGACATAGTCATACAGATACGGCGCTGCCTCCTGCCCGTGCTGTGCGATCATCCGCACGATGGCGCTCCCCACGATGGCTCCGTCCGATACCGCCGCCATCTTCCGCGCCTGTTCCGGCGTGCTGATTCCAAAGCCGATGGCGCAGGGAATGTCCGTCACCTGCCGGATGCTCTCCACAATGGAAGCCAGATCCGTCTTGATCTCGCTCCGCACACCGGTGACGCCCATGGAACTCACCACATAGATAAATCCTGCCGCCTCCTTTGCAATGGTCTGGATCCGCGTCTCGGAGGTCGGCGCAATCATGGAGATGACGTCCACATGATGCGCCGCCGCAGGTTCCTCCACCTCGGCTTTCTCCTCGTAGGGCAGATCCGGAATGATAATGGCGCACACTCCCAACTCCTCACATTTTGCGAAGAACCGGTCATATCCGTAATAGAACACGGGATTCAGATACGTCATAAACGCCAGCGGAATCCGGGAGGTCTCCCGAACCCTGCGCACGATCTCAAACGCCCCCTCCGTGGTCATGCCGCCCTGAAGCGCCCGGATATTGGCGTCCTGAATCACCGGCCCCTCCGCCGTAGGATCGGAAAAAGGGATTCCGATCTCGATCAAATCGGCTCCGGCCCGCTCCATCTCCAGAATGAATTTCACCGTGCTGTCCGCATCCGGATCCCCCGCCGTGAGGAATCCGATAAACGCCTTCCGGTTCGGCGTCCCAAACGCCTCCCCCGCTCTTTTATATACATTTGGGCATGTATTCTTATGTTCATTCTCGTGTTCATTCTTGCATGTATTCTGTCTGTCAGTCATGAAGATCCACCCCCCTGTATCTTGCAATCGCCGCCACGTCCTTGTCGCCTCTGCCGGAAATGCAGATGATGATGCTCCGGCCGGAGTCGTAATTTGCCGCAATTTTCTTCGCATACGCCACCGCGTGGGCGCTCTCGATGGCCGGAATGATTCCCTCCGTCCTCGACAAGTATTCAAAAGCTTCCACCGCTTCCTCGTCCGTCACCGGCACATAGCGCGCCCTTCCGGTATCGTGCAGATGCGCGTGTTCCGGACCGATGCCGGGATAATCGAGTCCCGCCGATATGGAGTAGACCGGAGCGATCTGTCCGTGTTCGTCCTGACAAAAATAGGATTTCATCCCGTGGAACACGCCCAGTTTCCCCGTGGCGATGGTGGCCGCAGTCAAAGCGGTGTCCACGCCCTTGCCCGCCGCCTCGCATCCGATCAGCTCCACCCCCTCGTCCGGGATAAAATGATAGAAAGCACCCATGGCATTGCTTCCGCCGCCCACACAGGCTATGACCGCCGCGGGAAGCTTCCCCTCCGTCTCCAGAATCTGCGCTCTGGCCTCTCGGCTGATCACGCTCTGAAAATCCCGCACGATCATGGGAAAGGGGTGGGGACCCATGACGGAACCCAGACAATAATGGGTATCGTTTACACGGTTCGTCCACTCCCGCATGGTCTCGTTCACCGCATCCTTTAAGGTCTGCGTGCCGCTCGTCACCGGATGTACCTTGGCTCCCAGAAGCTCCATGCGATACACATTTAACGCCTGCCGCTCCGTATCCTCCCGCCCCATGAACACCTCGCATTCCATGCCGAGCAGAGCCGCCGCCGTGGCCGTGGCCACGCCGTGCTGTCCCGCCCCTGTCTCCGCGATCAGCCGCGTCTTTCCCATCTTCTTGGCCAGAAGCGCCTGTCCCAGCACATTGTTGATCTTGTGGGATCCGGTATGGTTTAAATCCTCCCGCTTCAAATAAATTTTCGCGCCCCCCAGATCTCTCGTCATCTTCTCCGCATAATACAGTCTGGAAGGCCTGCCCGCATATTCGTTCAGCAGGTCGGTCAATTCCGCCTGAAACTGCGGGTCTTTCCGATACTGCTCATAGGCCTCCTCCAGACGGATCAGCTCGTTCATCAATGTCTCCGAAATATATTGTCCGCCATGTATTCCGTAACGTCCTTTGCTCATCACATTTATCCTTTCCCGGTTATCGTTTTCAAATTTCCGATTCCGCTCATTGATCTGCCGCTCCTGCACCGCGTCTGTTATCGCCCCGCCAGTTCGCGCAGCATCCCCGCCTTGTCCGCACTGCGCATCAAGGTCTCGCCGATCAGCACCCCGTCCGTGCCGTTTTGTTCCAGTCTGGCAATATCCGCACGGGTCTTCATGCCGCTCTCCGACACAAACAGCACATCGTCCGGCACCAGTCTGCGCAGCCTGACGGAATTGTCGATATCCACGGTGAAATCCTTCAGGTTCCGGTTATTCACCCCCACAATCCGCGCCCCGGCCTCCAGAGCCATCTGCACCTCTTGCGCGTCATGCGCCTCTATCAGCGCCGAAAGCCCCAGCTCGTCTGCCAGCTGCCGATATTCCGCCAGCTGTCCGGGGGACAGGATCGCACAGATGAGCAGCACCGCGTCCGCCCCCATCCGCTTCGCCTCGTAGATCATATACTCATCTACCGTAAAATCCTTGCGCAGAATCGGGATGGCAACTCTCCTGCGGATGGCCTCCAGATACTCGTCGCTCCCCTTGAAATAAAAGGGTTCCGTCAGCACGGAGAGCGCATCCGCCCCGGCTTTCTCATACTCCGCCGCAATCTCCTCATAGGGAAAATGCTCTGCAATCACACCCTTGGAGGGCGAAGCTTTCTTGACCTCGCAGATAAAACGCATCCCCTCTTGTCCCAGCGCCTTCTCAAACGGGAACGAACAGCTTTCATCCCTGTGTCTGGGCAGTTCTTGCACACAGGCTTTTAATTCCTGCAGGGGTAGTTTTGCTTTCTGCGCTTGAATCCGCTCTTTCGTAGCGTTGGCAATCTCCTCTAAAATCATAGTGCCTCCCATCTATCTTGCCATTTGGTTTTGATTTTGGTCTCTGCTTTGTTTCTGTGTTTCTGTGTTTCTGTGTTTTCTACTTTTCTGTTTTTCCTGCTTTTTCTGTCTTTCTGTTTCTCCTCTGTTCCCTTCTCTATTTTTAGGATTCGGGTGTCAAAAGGTCACCAACCTTGGATATAAATTTGTACCTTG